>JAJRVV010000172.1 GCA_024277135.1 Chloroflexota bacterium
GCCGGGGTTAACATTGGTGAACAGGTAGTTGGCGTTGGCGTCGGTCAGCAGCGTATACATCAGCGTTGCGCCGCTATCGCGCAGTTCCACGGTCACATTGGGGATACCAGGCTCACCGATGTCGTATACGCCGTCGCCGTCGGCGTCCAGCCAGACCAGGTCGCCAACGCTGCCCGGTTTGACATCGAAGAAGTCATTGAGCAGGCTGTTTGTGGTCAGGGTAACGGCGATTACGTCGCAGTCGGTTGCGGCGTCGTTAGCAGCGCCACAGCCGGCCGTGGTGTCTTTGTCTCCGGTACTGGTGTAGTTGGTCAGGTTGGTTTGAACAACCAGGTAATCCCCGGCCGGGTAGCCGTTGAACTGGTAGTAACCGCTGGCATTGGTGACGTGGGTGGAGAGCAGCGTATCGCCGCCATCCAGTATGCCGTCATTATTGTTATCCTGATACAACTGGACGCTGACGCCTTCCAGCCCGGCGTCGCCGCCGGTGAGAGCGCCGCTGGTGTCGTTGTCGGAGTAGACTGTACCGGCAATCAGGGTGGCAACCGTGCCCAGCGTCTCGGAGGTGAGCGTTGTTTGCGTGCCCCCGGACGAGGTCGCAAAAGCGGCGGCGGCGTGGTTTCTAACTGCGTCGCCAGTGGTGGAACTGGTCACTCTGGCGCAAAGATGCACGGTGACAGAGCCGCCGGCGGCCAACGTGTTCAGCCGATTCCAGGCGGCGGCGGTGGTGGAAATGGAATTGATGGTAGGCAATCCGCCCTGATCCCCGGCGTAAGTGGTGTAGGGACAATTGGGTTCTGTGGTGGGATCAAGGATCAAATCCAGGTTTGCCGGGGGGATGGAAACGGCCGTGAGATCGTCAGACAAGTCAATATCATACAACGCGCTGCCGCTGGTGTTGTAAAAAGTAATGGCATAACCAATCACGTCGCCGTTAGAGAGCGCGTTGGCCGGGTTAGCCGCGCCATTGAGATATTCCGCCTGCTTCAAGAAAACGCCGTCGCCGCTTCCCTGGAAGCAAGTGTGGTTATTGCTCTCATAGTATCGCCAGGGGTTATCTTGCGCGCCCCGGCCGACTTTATCAGTATCGCCGCCAGTGGCATCCAAACAAATATCCTGGTCTACAAAAACAGATTGAACAAAAGCGGCGTTGTCGGTGATCTTGAAAGTAATACGCGCGTTTTCGATGTCGCCCAAACGGCGTTCCCCTTGCATAAAGCGGACGGCGTTGGTGTTGCTGGGCAGCGGATTGGCGCTGCTCAAATTGTAACCGCTGGTGGTGGGTACAGAGGTGTTAACTAAAACCGTTGTCCCTGCCGTCGCCGGCGTGATCGGCCCCGCTCCGCCAATTTTGGCATTGTCATACTTGATGCGATTCCAGGGACCGACACATTTCAAGTCATCTTCAAACACACTGGCGCCGCCGCAAGTGGGGTCATAATCATTGGTGTAATAAGTACCTGAACCAGCAATGGGAGAGCCGGTGCCATACCAGGCGCCGCTGCCTGTGATCAGTTCAATTACCGGGGTGTTACCTTTGCCGTCATTCCCCGGATCCATCAACGCGCCGCCTTCATTTTTGCTCCGGCCAAAAGCCAAAACTTGATTGTAGTCCCACTGATTGTAAACAGTCTGGAGCGTTTTGGTGCCACTAGAGGTAACAGTACCGAAACCAGTCGGAACCAGCGCGGTTTGCGAATCAGTGCTGTAAAAAACACCGGTATCCTGCTGAACTTCATTGATGTTGCCATCATCCCCGTTCGGCACAGGCCCGGTCGGGAATTTACACCCACGATTGCCGCAATCATCAGACATGGCGGAAGCGTCTTCGGCCGGGATCGCAGAATAAGTACCGTCACCATCCGGGCTGACCAACTCCGCGCCAACCACAACTGCTCCATCAGGCACATAGACGAGCATCCAGGCCGCCGCCCCTACCAGGCTGCCGGTATCGGCCGGCGTCGTTTCCAGGATAAAAGAAACTTCGTCGCCGACATCGTAACCATCGGCGATCGCGGGCACAGACTCAGGATCTATAAAGACGCGGTTAACGGCCGTGCCCACATAATCGGCAAAGGCGGGGGAGATGCCCAGCCAAATCTGAACCGTCATAGCAGTTGCCAGAATAATGAGTAATCGAATAAATTGGGGTGTTTTGTTTTTCGTTCTCATTGCCTATCAATCCTTTACTTGAATGAGCTGGTAAGTTTAAAGAGACGGCCGTCACACCAGGAAAGACGGAACCCATCTAAAACAATCTTTGATTTAATAAGTGATTTGCCAGCGATTTTTGGAGGAGGTTATTGCTTCCGATACTACGAACACATACCATCCAGCCTTATATCATGGATTAGTGTAGTCCACAAACATTAAAATCAGCATTACACCCCTTGGTGGTAGGACTTAATTCCTATAGTGAGTAGTTCTCCCACCACACACAAAATTTTCATCGGCTTACAGGCGTAATTGACACGGGCCGGCATGGGCAAACCTATGTGGAAATGTTACAATTCCGCCATGTATTCAGCAGGACAGCCCCAGTTGTTACATGCAGATCAAGAACATACCGGACTGCGCGTATTTGTCCTCTTTTTACTGGCAATTTTTTTATGGGTTTTCTTCATACTGGCGCGGACGGCCGTCAATGCCTGGGCGTCCGCGGCCGCGCGTGAGTTTGTCGTCGCTATCTCTTGCGGCAGCTCCCTCGTTCTTGGTCTGGGCGTGACCTGGGCGCTGGAGCAATGGTTGAAAAAGGTGTGGCACAGCGGCCGCAGTCTCACCATCGCTGACAACGAAATCAGCATCAGGGAAAAGAAGGGCGGAGACCTCACCTTCAATCTCAATCAAAATTTCATGCGCTTGAACTGGTATTACCATTTGCAGGGGTTCCAGCAATCGGGGCGGGAACGGCGGCTGCCAAAGAAATGGGTATGTCTAGCCTGCCAGGTGCAGCAAGACGAAAATCGGTTTGCCGTCTTTGCCTACATGCCGCCGCCCAAAGCCCGTCCCTGGATCGAGGAAAAGATGAACCAGTTCCGCCGTTTAGACCCAAAGGCGTTACAGGAGAAGAACGGCCGTAAAAAAGTTGGCAACCTGCGTCTGCGTTTGCCCAAAGAGGTGATCGCCGGCAAGGACGGCCGTCACTGGTTAGCCGAACAACGCCGCTGGCAAAAAGGGTTCGAATTGACGCCAAGCGATTTCGACGCTTTCATGAAACACCTGATGACATTCACCCATTAAACGTAAAAGACCTGCGAGGTTTCTAAAACTCGCAGGTCTCCCCGAATACGGAGGATTTTCCCATGTTTGACTTTATCACCGAAGAGCACAAGATGATACAAGAAGCGGCCCGCGACTTCGCCCAGAAGTCCATCGCCCCCATCGCCGAACATTTCGATGAAACCGGCGAGTTTCCCATTGACACCATCCGGCAGATGGGCGGCCTGGGCTTCATGGGCATTGAAGTGCCGGAAGCGTACGGCGGCGTGGGCATGGATACGCTGGCTTACTCGCTGGCTCTCACCGAAATTTGCAAAGCGGACGCCAGTCACGGCACCGTGATGTCAGTGAACAACTCCCTTTACTGTCACGGCATCCTCAAATTTGGCGCGGAAGCGCAAAAGCAAAAATATCTGGTTCCTGTGGCCAGCGGCCAAAAAATCGGCGCTTACAGCCTGACAGAGCCGATGAGCGGCAGCGACGCCGGAACGATGAAAAGCCGAGCCGTTCTCAATGAAGCCGGAACGCATTATGTGATTGACGGCATTAAATCATGGGTCACCTCCGCACCCTATGCTGATTACATCGTCGTCTTCACCATGACCCAACCCGAATTGAAGCACAAAGGCGTCACCGCCTTCCTCATCGAAACCGATCATCCTGGTTTCGAGCGCGGTAAAAAAGAGCCGAAACTGGGCATTCGCGCCAGCGCCACCAGCGAGATCATTTTCGATGATTATCAATGTCCGGTAGAAAACCGGCTGGGGGAAGAAGGTGAAGGGTTCAAAATCGCTATGACAGTGTTGGACGCGGGCCGGATCGGCATCGCTTCCCAGGCTTTGGGCATCGCCGAAGCGTCGCTAGAAGCCAGCATTGCCTACGCGAAAGAACGGGAGGCATTCGGCCAAAAAATCGGCCAATTCCAGATGATTCAGCAAAAATTGGCGGATATGAAATGCCGGGTTGACGCCAGCCGCCTGCTTATTTACCAGGCATGTCTGGCCAAAGCGGCTTCCAAAAAGAGCGGCGCGCGTTATTCTCTGGAGGCCAGCATGGCTAAGTTGTATGCCAGCGAAACGGCCAATTACTGCGCCAAAGAAGCAATTCAGATTCATGGCGGCATGGGGTACAGCAAAGAGCTGCCGATTGAGCGATATTTCCGCGACGCTAAAATCACGGAAATTTATGAGGGAACCAGCGAAATTCAGCGGATGGTCATCGCCCGCAGCTTAACTGGATTACGGTAGCCAACTGCGCAGAGTTCGCAGGTTTTGGAAACCTGCGAACTCTTATATCAGAAACGACAAGACAATCCGCCGTAGAAAATCCAGACCCAATAACACAATAATCGGGCTAAAATCGAACCCGCCCATGGGCGGCATGATGTTGCGTACCGGGGCCATGATCGGCTCAGTCACCTGATAAATGAAGTTAATGATCGGCCCCCAGGTGGGATGATAGGGGCTGACCCGCACCCAAGAGAGGATGACGCGGGCGAAGATCATGATGATGAAGAAGTTGAAGATAAAGTTTACGACAGAAAAAAGCATGGGGATTCCTTGATAATTGTTAATTGTTAATTGTTAATTGTTTCGGCTGCCAAAGATGGCGCGGCCGACGCGGATGTGGGTGGCGCCTTCGGCGATGGCGATTTCAAAGTCGTCGGTCATGCCCATGGAGAGGGCGAACGGCCGTTCTCGTCCCAACTCCCCCGCCAACCAGTCGCCCAACTGCCGGGTACGCCGAAAAACGGATTGGATCAGCGCATCCGCCACGCCCCAGGGCGCCATCGTCATCAAGCCCGCCAATTCCAGACCAGGTAATTCAGCAATGGTGTGGGCGGCATTACGCAGCGTCTCCCGCTGAGTTGCATCTTCCTCCCAGGCGCTCATCTGCCACCCAGATTTACTGGCTTCGCCGGAGACGTTGACCTCAAGGAAGAGGGGGAGCGGAGAGCGAGGAGCGGCTTTCGTCTCCAGGTGATTGGCTAACCGGTTAGCGATTTTTAGCCGATCCAGCGCGTGAAACAGGTCGGCGTGGACGGCTGCCAGCCCCGTTTTTCTGCTTTGCAGCGTGCCGATAAGATGCCAGGTGATGCCGTTGTCAGGGCCAAGTTGTTGGGCGACGGCCGTCCGCTTCCGCGCCAGTTCCTCCACCCGATTCTCGCCAAAATGACGCATCCCGGCGGCATAAGCAACTAACGTCGTCTCTACCGGCCACGTTTTGGTGACGGCCACCAGGGTGATGTCGGCCGGGCTGCGGCCTGCTTTTTCGGCGGCGCGGATGATTCGGTTTTGTACGGCCGTGTACCGTTTAAATATTTTGTCCATTGTCTAATATTCTATTGGATATTTGGGAAACTTCTCTTTTATTTTCCGAAGAATAAATGGTGACTCTTCCGAAAAAAGCCTCAACCGTCAATTGGTTGAGAAATGACATAATTAGGCGGCATTGGCTTGAAAAAGAGGCCGCCGCTCGAAAATAACGTCCCGACGATGAAAAACAGCCGTCAAATGGGCTATTAGCACCAA
>JAJRVV010000173.1 GCA_024277135.1 Chloroflexota bacterium
GGAAATTCCCCTGCCCGCCAGTCTGGATCAAGCCGCCTGGATCGTCAATGCCTATCTCATCGCCTACGTCGTCGTCATGCCCTTTGTAGGGCGGCTGAGCGACATTTTGGGACGCCGCGCCGTCTATGTCGGCTCGTTGGTCTTGTTCCTGGCGGGGTCCATCTGGGTTCCGCTGGCCCCGGATTTTAACTGGTTTATCGTGGGCCGGGCGCTGACGGCCGTTGGCGGCGGCGCTATGGTTCCGGTGGCGATGGCCGTCATCGGCGACGTGTATCCGGCGCAAAAGCGGGCTGCGGCCATGGGCGCGTTGGGCGCAATTGACACCGCCGGTTGGGTGTGGGGGCCGCTGTACGGGGCGCTGTTGGTGCGCTTTCTCACCTGGCAGTGGCAGTTTTACCTCAACATCCCGCTCAGTCTCATCGGCATTGGGCTGGCATGGCGGGCGCTGGCCGACCTGCCCCAACCGGCTAAACGGGAACGGATTGATTGGCTGGGCGCGGCCGCTCTCACCATCACCCTCATCGCCCTCAACATCGCCCTGCTCAACAGCGGCGACGTGCAAAGCGCCGGCGGGTTTTCCATCTTGGAAGATACCGATTCCGTGACCTGGCCGCTTTACCTGCTGGCGGCCGTCGCCTTCATCCTCTTTATCTTCTGGCAAAAACGACTGGAACGCGCCCCGCGCCCCACACCCCCGCTCCTCCCCCTCTCGCTCTTCCGCAACCGCAACTTGCGCACGGCCGTCCTGGTCAATTTCCTGGTGGGCGGCATCCTCATCATCGCCATGGTCAACGTGCCGCTGCTGGTCAACGTGCTGGAGGTGGATGTGGCCCAGGCGGCGTTGGTCAGCGGCGCGTTGCTGGCCGGGATGACGGGGGCGATGGCGGTGTTGGCCTACGTGGGCGGGCGGTTGACAGAGCGATTCAGCTATCGCCCGGTGACAGCCGTCGGGCTGGCGTTATGCGCCATCGGCTTTGGCTTGATGGGGCAAACCTGGACGGTAAACAGCAGTCAAGTACAAATGGCGTGGCAGTTAGTGGTGCTAGGGGCTGGTTTTGGCTTGGTGACGGCGCCGATTGGCACGGCCGTCATCAATGCCGCGCCGGACAGCCAACGAGGGATTTCCGCCAGCCTGGTGATTGTGCTGCGGTTGATGGGGATGAGCGTGGGGCTGTCGGGGCTGACGGCATGGGGGCTGCGCCGCTTCAACATCCTGCGCGCGCAAGTCACCTTGCCCGACCTGCCGCTGTCCGACCCGGCTTACCAGCGGGCGCTGCTGGATGGCCTGACCCAGGTGACGGTGCAGGTGCTGACGGAGACGTTTTTGGTGACGGCCGTCATCGCCATCATCGCCCTTTTGATCAGCAGTTGGTTACAAAACGAAAAACAAAAAACGTAATGCCTTCGTGAGCCAGCCTTTCGTTTTTCGCTTTACGGCAAGACCGCGATCATCACCAACACCCCGCCCGTCGCCGCGACGGGATTGAGATTGACCTGAACCGCCGCCTCCCCCTTTTCAAACGTGAGCGTGGCTCGCGGCGGCCGTTGGAAATCATCGGCCAATGTCCAGCCGGCGGCGGCCATTTCCGTTTTGTAAAATGCCACCACCTCGTCAAACAAGGTCGCCGTTTCAAAAGCGACCAGTTCCGGCGTTTCCGTCAGGTTGGCGGCGTTGGGCAAGAGGGGGTAGCCGACGGCCGTTTCTGGTTCCGGTTCCGGTTGGTCTGATTGAATCTGAATCGCTGCCTCATCAATGTGAAAACAGCCCTCCCCATTAGTTCCAGGCACAGGTTCCATCGTCAAATCAGTCAGCCGGATGTCCACATCGCCCACAATGGCGCCATCCGTTTCGGACAGGGCGTTGATGGTCACTTCGCCAGCGGTGGCCCAGTAGGCGTTGGCGTTGTCGGGAACCAGGTAAACGCAAATGCCGTTGCCGTTGCAGTCGGGTGGGAAGGCGCCGGTTTGCCCCGTCCAACTGGGGCCAAACACGGTGTACAGCTCGATGTTGAAGTAAAAATCAGGTTCGTTGGTGTGAAATTGGTAGAAGGGATCGCTGCCGCTGTTGAATAATGCGGTTAATGGCGACCAGACGGCTGTATTCAAATCCACTTTCAAACAACCATCCTCGGCCGCTTCATCCGGGTTGATTTCGATGGCGTCGCCTTGGGGGACGGCTGTTGCCGTTGCCGTCGCAGTTGCCGCAACTGTGGCGGTGGCCGTCGGCGGCAAATTAGTCGGCGTTGGCGATGGCGGCGGATTGGTTGGCGTGGGCGTCACCGGGTCCAGGGCGGGCACGGCCGTGGCCGAGGGTGCCGGGGTGGCGACGGCCGTCCCTTCCCCTGACTGACGGCAGGCTGAAATCAGAACGCTCAATAACAACAACCAAAAAAGTCTCGAATGCCTCATTTTATGCAAACGCCCCCACCGGACTGGCCACCATCTGCCCCCCATCCACCACAAACACGCCGCCGGTGGTGAAACTGGACGCGGCCGAGGCCAGATACAACGCCATACCCGTCAACTCTTCCGGCTCCGCCATCCGTCTTTGCGGAATCCCTTTCACCACCAGCTCATTCACCTGGGGATTGGCCCACAACGCCTGGCTGAATTTCGTTTTGATGAAGCCGGGGGCGATGGCGTTAACCTGGATATTGTCGCCTGCCAACTCGGCCGCCAACACCTGTGTCAACATGAGTACGGCCGCTTTGCTGACGCAGTACACCCCCATCAACGGCTGCGGCGCCAGGCCGGCCACCGAGGCGATGTTGATGATTTTACCGCCGCCGCGCGCCTTCATGCTGGCCGCGCACGCTTTCGCCACCCGGAAATACCCCTTCACATTCACATCCAGAATTTTATCCCAATGGGTCTCTTCGGCCGTCAACAGCGGGCCGAAATGGGGGTTGGTGGCGGCGTTGTTGACCACAATGTCCACCCCGCCATACCGTTCACTCACCTGGGCTGCCAGATGGGCAACCGCCTCGCCGCTGCCGGTATGGGCGGCAATGGCAATCACTTCCCCGCCCGCCTCGCGTATCTCTGCGGCAGCGACGTCCAGCGATTCCTGCTTGCGGCTGGACAGCGCCACTTTGGCTCCGGCGGCCGCATACGCTTTGGCAATCGCTAACCCAATGCCGCGCGACGCGCCGGTGATCAGCGCCACTTTTCCAGTAAGATCAAATTGGCTCATACTGTCTCCTTTGTCTCAAAAACGAAAAACGTAAAACCTGCTCACAAAAACATTTCGTTTTTCGTTTTACGCTTTATCTTCCCTGGTAATTCGGCTCTCGCCGTTCCAGAAACGCCGTCACCCCTTCCATGTGATCGTGGCCGGCGATGGTTTGTTTTTGCAAACGGGCTTCGTACTCAATAGTGTCGGCCAGGTTGTGGGCGGCGGCAAAGGTGAGCGCATCTTTGGTCAAGCCCAGGGCTAAGGTTGGCCGTTTCGACAGTTTGATGCCCCAGGCCAACGCCACATCCAGCACACTGCCAGGCGGCGCCAGTTTGTTGGTCAATCCCCAGGCCAGACAGCGGTCGGCGGTGAGTTTTTCGCCTTCGGCAGCCAGTTCGTAGGCACGGCCGTATCCCACCAATCGCGCCAGCAGCCAGGCAGCTCCGGCGTCAGGAACCAGCCCCACGTTGCTGAACGCCATCATCAGGCTGGCGTCATCCGCCATCACCCGCAAATCTGCCGCCAGCGCCAACGACGCGCCCGCGCCGTCTCATCATCCCGCGCCAATTCCAACGCCGCGGTCACATCCCGATTCAGCGCCGCATTCATCGCATTGCGCCGCGCCGGCCGATTCAGCGTAATCAGCGCCACCTGACCACGCCGTTCATACAACACAGTTTCCAGCTTATTCATGGGGCTGCCTCTTCAAAAAAGCGAGTTCCAAAGATAGGTTGGTCAAATCCCTCATCCTTTTTGCAAATGCGACATCGCCAGTACAATACTGTCAAGTTGTACCCCAAGGAAAAGAAAAATGAAAGCAAAAACCAGCCTGTTCATCTTCTCCATTTTCATCCTGCTCAGCGCCGCTTGCGCCAAACCGCCTGCGCCGACCCCCGTCACGCCCTCCGCCACGCCGACCGCGCCGCCCCCATCCCCCAGCCCCATCCCGCCCACTCCCACCCCCGACCCGTTAGTTCAGGGAAGCAACGGCCTGCCCTGGTGGAACGACACCGTTTTTTACGAAATTTTCGTCCGCAGTTTTTACGACAGCGACGCCGATGGCGTGGGCGACATCAATGGACTCATCGAAAAACTCGACTACCTCAACGACGGCGATCCTGAAACCAGCGCCGACCTGGGCATCACCGGCATCTGGCTCATGCCTGTCACGCAATCTCCCAGCTATCACGGCTACGATGTGGTGGATTATTACACCATAGATGATGAATACGGCACGAATGAGGATTTCCGGCGGCTCATTGCCGAAGCCCACAAGCGGGGTATTCGCGTCATCGTTGACCTGGTGCTCAACCACACCAGCACCGAACATCCCTGGTTCCAGGAGTCCCGCGACCCCGCCAGCGAAAAGCGGGATTGGTACGTGTGGGCTGATGACGACCCCGGTTTTCGCGGGCCGGAGGGCCAAAAAGTTTGGTACAACACGCGGGATGGTTTCTACTACGCCGTTTTTTGGAGCGGTATGCCTGATCTGAACCTGAGCAATCCCGAAGTGACCGCCCAAATGCAAGACGTGGCTCGTTTCTGGTTGGAAGAGATGGGCGCGGATGGCTTCCGGCTGGATGCGATTAAACACCTGGTTGAGAATGGCGCATTACAACAAAACAGTAATGAAACCCACGCTTGGCTGCAAGGCTTTTATGATTTTTACAAGGGGGTTGACGCCGACGCCTTTGCCGTGGGCGAAGCGTGGACGAGTACGCAGCAGGCGCTAAAATACACGGGGAATGAGGTGGACATCGCCTTTCAGTTTTTCCTGGCGGAAGACATCTTCAACAGCCTGGATAGCGACCTGTCGGTGCAGGTGGGCAAGGAGCAAACGCTGGTTTGGGAATCGTTCCCGCCCGGCCAATACGGGATTTTCCTGACCAATCATGATCAGAATCGCATTATGTCAATGCTTGATGGAGATGAGGGCAAGGCCAAATTAGCGGCGACGTGGCTGCTGACTTCTCCCGGCGTGCCGTTTATCTATTATGGGGAAGAAATCGGCATGATGGGCACGAAGCCGGACGAGGATATTCGCCGTCCTATGCAGTGGTGCAGCGATGGCGGGCTGAAAGCGTGTTTTTCTACCCGCACCCCCTGGCGCTTCCCGGCTGAAGATTATGAAACGCGCAGTGTGGCGTTGCAAGAGGCAGATGCTGACTCTTTGCTCAATCATTACCGCGCTTTGATTCGTCTGCGGAATGAACATGCGGCGCTGCGGGTTGGGGATTGGCTACAAGTGGACAGCGGCGCCCGGGCGTATGCCTATCTGCGCTACACGAAAGATGAGGCGGTGTTGGTGCTGATGAATTTTGATGATGAGCCGCTGCAGAATTATGGGTTGTCGTTGGCGGAAAGCCCGATTTTGGCGGGAATGGAGCCGGTGCTGTTGTTGGGCGACGGCCGCGCCACCGCGCCGGTTGTTGGGGAAGACGGCCGTTTCACCGATTACAAACCCTTTGACGCGCTGCCGCCCCACAGCAGCTTCATCATCTTGTTCCAATAAAAAAGCCTCCCGAAGGAGGCTGTGATTGACGTTTATCGCTGCTTACGGCCCGACAAAAGTTGTCACCGGATCATACCGGTCAAAATAAATTGCCGGGTCAGAGGTATGTACCCACACCCACAAATCATTGCTCGCCTTTTCTGACCAGTTGAACACCCACTCCGCCGCGCGCGGCGGCATGTTGACGCAGCCGTGACTGTGTTTATAGCCGAACCGATCGTGCCAAAACGCGCCGTGCAAGGCAATTTCATTTTTCAAATCAAAGTACATGGTGTAAGGCACATCCTCGATGTAGTAGTAATCCCGTTTGCCTTCAGCGCCGGACATTTTGACTTCGGTGAAGCGGAATTCAGGGGGAATCTGGAATAAGCCTTCGTAAGTGGGCCATTGGGGCAGGCCAGTGGAGACCAAACCGGCGTAAACCATGCGGTCGCCTTCGTAGGCAGCAAAACTTTGCTCATACAAATCCACTTCTACCCACACCTCATTCGGGCCAACACCTTCAGGACGTGGCTCAACATCAACCAGGCCGACGTAGGTTTGACGCATCCAACGGCCGAGGCCGATGTTGTACCAGAGCCAGCCGTCATCAGCCAAAACAGCGTCGTAAACCTGAATGAAGGTGTAGCGAGGGAGCTTGCTCTCATTTTGTACCAGTTCGCCGCCGGGAGTGCGGGCATACCAGTAGTCTACGATCATCCAGCCAAACGGCCGTTCCGGTTGACGGTTGATTTCGATGCCGCCAAACTCGGAGATTTCGGCCAGGGTGACGTCTTCGGCGCGCACCCATTCGCCGTAATTGATCATGTACCACAACTGGCCCGCTTCATTCTGCTTCATGCCTTCGATGGTGGAGAACAGGTAGCCGTCCCCCGCGTTCCGCACCGGGGCCACGGCCGTGGTCGGTTCGGGATACACCCAGGTCAGGTCAGCCAGACGGCCGTAAGGGGTCTGTTGAATAAAACTGTCGGTTAAAAACTCCGGCTCTGTGAAAGTCGCTTGCGGCAGATTGGGGGCGCAAACGGAACCAGTCCGGTCAAACTCGAAGCAAATGGCGGCTTCAGCTACGTCAACCGCATAGAGCAGACCGGCTAAAATAAAGGTGATGGGGAGGATGAAGCGCATTTTTGCTCTCATTGTGAATGAAGTTCTCCTGTACAAGCCGCACAATATCGTTGTTTCTAATTTTAATGCAGATAACGGTCGTTTGCATGACGGCCGTTGCACGCAAATCCTACCAGGCATAGTAACACGATAAGAAACAGTAATACAAGTAAGATGATTACAAAAATGTAAGTATACTTACCAAGAATTCAGAAAATGCAGCTTTTTTGTGACAAAGGAGTGGCTATGACCGGAACACTTATCAACGCCTTAACCGTTCTCATCGGCGGCTCGCTGGGCACATTCCTGGGAAACCGTTTCCCGGCTCGGATGCAAGAAACAACATTCGCCAGCCTGGGCCTGTTTACCCTGGTCATCGGCATCACCAGCGCCCTCGTCACCGGCAATCCACTCATTGTACTGGGCAGTTTGCTCATCGGCGGCCTTATGGGCGAGGCGATGCAGTTGGATGCGCGGTTGGAAAGGTTTGGCGAATGGCTGCGGCATCGGCTGGTAAAGGAGCAAAGCGGCGGCGGCGCTCGATTTGTGGAAGGGTTTGTCACCGCCAGCCTGGTGTTCTGCGTCGGCCCCCTCACCATTCAGGGCGCGATTGAGGATGGCTTGATGGGCGATTACACCAAGCTGGCCATCAAGTCCATGCTGGATGGCTTTGCCGCGCTGGCTTTTGCTACCACGCTGGGGCCGGGCGTTTTGGCTTCGATTCTGGTGATTTTGGGATTTCAAGGCGGGCTGTCTCTGCTGGCCGGGCTGGGGGCCAACTTTTTCACCGACCCCATGATCAATGAATTAACGG
The DNA here is from genome assembly GCA_024277135.1 of Chloroflexota bacterium. Classification (GTDB taxonomy): domain Bacteria; phylum Chloroflexota; class Anaerolineae; order Promineifilales; family Promineifilaceae; genus JAJRVV01. The sequence goes on from JAJRVV010000173.1 coordinate 7,606, forward strand.
CCACGGGCGGCGTGGTTTTGCTGGCTATCAGTTTTCGTTTGCTGGATTTGAAGGAGATTCGAGCGGCGAATTTGTTGCCGGCGTTGTTTGTGGCGCCAACGGCCGTCGCCCTCATGGACGTGTTTGGCATCAGCTACTATCTTTAACCAGCCAAAATCCGGCCGCAAGAATTGCAATACGTCATCCGCCCTTCCTGCACCGATTTGGCTGTGTGTTCCGATACATTCAAGCGGCAGCCCTGGCAAATCCCCTGCTGTAATTTGGCTACGGCCACTCCCCGCATCTTTTTCGACAAGGAGTCATACTCAGCTAAAAGTCGATCTGGAATGCGGGCCGCGATTTGGCCGCGTTGACCGGTCAAGGTATGCAGCCGCAAGGCCAGTTGATTTTGCTCTTGCTTCAGGTTTGTCTGCTCTTTTTCCCAGGCGGCGGTGATGGTTTGCAATGATTCGTCAGCGGCCGTCTGCTCCGTTTCCGCGTCCTCAATCATGATCATCGCTTCCAGGAGTTCATCCTCCAGCGCCGCCCGCTGCCGCCCCATAGATTCGATTGCATGTTGCAAATCGGTGAGTTCTTTTGGGTTTTTGACGTTGCCGGAGTAAAGACGCCGCTCGGCGCTTTTGGCCTTATTTTTGAGGCTTTGCAGTTCCAGGTCGAGGTCTTGCCGTTTACTTTGCCAGGTTTGCAGGTCGGCGACGGCCGTTTCCAACCGTTTCCGCGCCGCCAATAGTTCCTGGGTCTTTTTCTGCGCTCTCAATACCTCGCCCAGCCGCTGTTTCTTCTCTCGAATTTCCGTATCAACCTGCTGCAATTGGTAAAGCTGCTGCACCTGACTCATCGCTTACTCCCTTGCTTCAATAGGACGACGCGCAGATTGTAGCAGAGCAAGAGGATAGAGCAAGAGCTAGAGGAGGCGATCCTCTCGCTCCGTCCTCTAGCTCTTGCTCTCGCTCTAGCTTATAATCGCGGGCATGTTTGATAAATGGTTTGAATTAGGCGAGCAGCCCTACTCCAAAGATGACGCGGCGTGGGATGCTTTTGTGGCGGCCCATCCCCAGGGCAGCATTTTGCAGACGACGAACTGGGCGCGGTTGAAGAACCGGTTTAACTGGTCATCGAAACGGGTGTGGCTGAAGCGGGACGGCCGTCTCGCCGCCGGCGCCCAAATCCTCTTCCAAAGCCGCGCCTTCGGCTTGGCCCGCATCGGCTACATCCCGCACGGCCCGCTGGTGGATTGGCAGGATGAGGAACAAGTCGAAGTGTTGTTCAACCAGATTGATTTCGCCGCTTATAAAAACAAGGCTGGTCTGGTCAAAATCGAGCCGATGGTGTGGCAGGATGAGGTGGATTGGCCCGCCATCTGCCAGAAACATGGCTTAATCATGGATGCTGATACCATCCAGCCGCCGCGGACGATTGTGGTGGATTTACGGCCGTCCCCTGACGACATCCTGGCCGCCATGAAACAAAAAACCCGCTACAACATCCGCCTTTCCGCCAGAAAAGAGGTGGTCGTGCGCGAAGGCACGGCCGCCGACCTGCCCATCTTCAACCAGTTAATGGCCGTCACTGGCCAGCGGGATGGCTTTGGCGTCCACGCCCCCGTCTACTACAAAGCCTTCTACGAACTGTTCGCCCCCGACCACGCCGCCCTGCTCATCGCCGAGTTTGAGGATAAACCGCTGGCCGCCGTTATCGTCTCGGCCGTCGGCGACAAAGCCGCATACCTCTACGGCGCATCCAGCGGCGAAGAACGGCAGCGGATGCCCGCCTACGCCGTGCAGTGGGCCGCCATCCAGTGGGCCAAAGCGCGCGGCTGCACCCAGTACGACCTGTGGGGCATCCCTGACGCACCGGAAGCGGAGCTGGAAGCCCAATTCACCGAAAAACACGAGGGGTTGTGGGGCGTTTACCGGCACAAGCGCGGCTACGGCGGCCAGCAAAAGCGTACCGTTGGCGCGGCCGACCGAGTGTACAACCAGCGGTTGTATAAGCTGTACCGGTGGCGGCGACAACGATAAGCCTTCTCAAGATTGGAGGAGAGGATGTGGGGATTTCTGGCTGTTTGGGCCATTTTTGTAATCTTGATTATTCGTGATCTACGCTCAAAACAAATTCCATTTGGACAGACTATTCTTGTGGGGATTGTTTACAGCATTTTGGTTTTTGTTATCGGGACAGCAATACTGCTTGCCTGCGCTTGGTTGTGGACTCAACTTCTACCGTCTGGCAAATTACTAGATTGGGTAACTTATCTATCTGCGTTGGGAATGTTATTCAGCGTAAGAAAGCACTTGGAGCGAGTACAGGATTGGCTGATTACGAAGCTGACATAGGCAATGTGGTGGGAACATCTCACAGGCAATCAATGACTTTTTACCAAATACCTACTAAGGCCGCGTGGGAAGTTGCGTTAGCAAAATTTTCAACGGCCCACGCTTTGCAAAGCTGGACGTGGGGCAAATTTAAGTCGCGCTGGGGCTGGACGGCCGCCCGTTACCTGCTCCAGATCGAAGACCAACCCCTGGCCGCCTTCCAAGTGTTGAAACGGCAACTCCCCCGCCTCCCCTTCTCGATTTTGTACGTCCCCAAAGGTCCGGCGTTGGATTATAATGACGCCGCCCTGCGCCGGGTGGTTTTGGCCGAATTGGAGGCCATCGCCCGCCGGGAAAAGGCGATTTTTATCAAAATTGACCCGGATGTGGTGAAAAGCTGGGGGCTGGAACCGGAACGGCCGTCCCCCATTGGCGCTAAATTCCTCACCGAACTTAAACAGCGGGGCTGGCGCTTCGCCAACGAACAAATCCAATTCCGCAACACTGTCGAATTGGCCGTCCAGCGGCCGGAAGAAGAACTGCTGGCAGCGATGAAATCCAAAACTCGTTATAACATCCGCCTGGCCGGGCGCAAGGGGATTACGGTGCGCCAGGGTACGCCCGATGATTTTGCCGTGATCGCAGAAATGTATGGGGAAACGGCCGTCCGCGACCATTTCGCCATCCGTCCCCTGCCATACTACCTGGATATCTGGAACGCCTTTTACCAGGCGGGCATGGCCCAACCGCTGCTGGCCGAGTTTGAAGGGGAACCGATTGCGGCCGTCGTCCTGGTCAAATACGGCCGTCGCGCCATCTACATGTACGGCGCATCCACCGACAAAGAACGCAAACGAATGCCCAATTATCTGTTGCAATGGGAAGCGATTCGTTGGGCCAAAGCGCAAGGCTGCGAAACCTACGATTTTTGGGGCGCGCCGGATGAATTTGACGAATCGGATCGGCTGTGGGGCGTGTGGCGGTTCAAGGCCGGGTTCAACGGCCAGGTGGTACACACGATTGGGGCGTGGGATTATGTGGTACGGCCGTTTTGGTACTGGCTCTACGCCACCGCCCTGCCCAAATATCTAGATTTATTGCGTTCAAAAAGCGAACCAAAACATCCGATTTCTTGAAGAAATCGGATGTCTGAATCAACTCCGGTGCAGCGTGGTCACAAAAGGCAGGGCGTGCAGCATGGGGACGCCGATGGGCAGGAACAAAATGGTGGCGCAGAGAACCCAGGCCACGGCCGCCCACAGCAAACTCACCCACCAGCCAAAAACCACGAAGTACAAAGCGCGGATGAGGAAGGGCGGGTTGCGGGCGGGCTGGTAACGGGTACGGCCGTCTTCCGATTCCGTCACATACGCCCCCGGCCGCGCCTTTAACGTCAATACTTGCGGCACCCGGTCAATCATCCACAAGCCCAATGGCAGTCCTAAAATCGTCAGGTTAAGCGCCCAGGCTATCAAAATCCAGGCGCCGGCCAATTCCCAACCAAACACGAAAAACCAGATAACCCGGATTAAAAACGGGATTTCCCGCACCGGTTGTTTTACTTTTACACTCGTTGTCGTCATTTCAAATACCCTCTTTTAAGATAAACCACGGAGTCACGGGGAACGCGGAGTTTTGATCAAATCAATTCGTCTGATTCATGAAATTTGCGGCGAAACTTTTTCGATCACTGAGAACATTATACGCGGAAACGGCCGTCCAGTTGCGGTCTGCTGTCAAGATCGCAATTTCGCAAAAGCGCCAGAAAATGACGGAGAACGCGGCATCGCGGAACACGGATAACGGCTAACTCCCGCCGCCGAACAGTTCCAGCCAGGCGTCAACATCATCCTGATTTAACAGTTCATCGCTATTTTTGGCCACGCGCAGCCGTTTGTTAGGGGATTTGGGGGGCGACGGCCGTTTCTCTTCCGAGGCGGCCGCTTTCTTTCTCCGGCGACGGGGCGCAGGCTTCGTCTCCGGCTCCGGGCCAAACAGTTCCAACCATTCCGCCACCTCTGACTGGCTGATTTTGGGATCATCTTTCTCGGAAACAGGCTGGGGCGGCGGCGGGGCGGTTTGCATTTGGCCGGCAAACTGCTCGGAGCGGATGACTCGCATTTTGCGCTTTTCCGCTGCCCGGATGATTTGTTGGTCGCTGCTGACAAGGGCGTACTCGGCTGGGTTCTGCGCTTTTTGGATGCGGCGGATGAGCAGGGCGTCGGCCGTTCTGCCTTCTGGCGCAAAAATCACCTCGATGTCGCTGCTGGAGAGGCGGCGGGAGAGGCCGCCGGGCAGCCCGCCATCAAAAACAACCGTCACTTTGCGCTGACGGCGGGCGGCGGCCCAGCTTTTCAGCCGCAAAATTAGTTCCACTTCATCGTTGGGGTCATCCAGCGAAATATCGGGCAGTTTGCCGATGAGGTTGTGACCGTCAATCAGGTAGCGCATAATCCCAAAGTGCAAGTAACTACTCAGACATCCGATTTCTTGCGAGAAATCGGATGTCTTAAATTTTTTCTAACTTGGCGAAGCTGGCCGCCAGCCGTTTGACGCCGACGGATTGGAAGGCGACGGTGACTTCTTCGTCGTTGCCGGTGATTTTGCTTTCGATGACGGTGCCTTCGCCGAATTTTTTGTGCTGAACGGTTTCGCCGGTGTGGAATTGGGGTTCGGTGAGGGCGGGCGCGGGTGTAGGAGAAACGGCCGTCTCCAGATAACGAGGTTTCGCCGCCGCCGAACGGGCCAGTTTAGCCGGTTCCGATGGAGACGACCAGCTCCAACTGCTCATCCGCTTCTTGCTGGCCTGCCGCTTTTGCTTGGCTGTGCCTCCCGCCGTCAGTTTGGCCGGAATATCGTCGAAAAAGCGGGAAGGCGTGGTCACTTCCGACTCGCCCCACACCATGCGGCGGAAAGCATGGGACAGGAAAACTTTGTCTTTGGCGCGGGTGAGGCCGACGTAAAAGAGGCGGCGCTCTTCGGCCAACGATTCGCCATCATCCAAAGAGCGGCTGTGGGGCAGACGGCCGTCCTCCAGCCCGGTGATGAACACTACCGGAAACTCTAACCCTTTGGCGGCGTGCAGCGTTAACAAAGTCGTCGCGCTCGTCTCCTCTTCCAAATTATCCGTCTCCGACACCAGCGCCACTTGCTCCAGAAATTCGCTCAACGTCATCGTCTCATCCGTGGCCACCACATTCCGCAGTTCCATCACGTTGGCCCATCTATCTTCCCCTTCCTGCGTGCCGTCGTTGATGTACTCCCGGTAGTTGGTTTGTTCCAACACCACGTCCATCAAATCGCCCACCCCGGCCGTCCCGCGCAGAGTGAGCCAGCCATCCAGAAGCTGCCCGAAACGGCTGAGGGCGTTGAACGCCCGGCCCCGAAACGGGTGCTGCACCTCCGGATCAACCGCCAGCGACATCATCGCTGCCACCGGCGACCAGCCGTTGAGCGCGGCCCAATCCTGCATCGCTTGCAGCGTCTTGGCGCCGATGCCGCGCGTGGGCGTGTTGATGACGCGGTTCAAGCTGACCGAATCGGCCGGATTGTGAATGAGGCGCAGGTAGGCCACCATGTCCTTAACTTCGCGCCGTTGGTAGAACTGGGTGGCGCCCACCAATTTGTAGGGCATCCCGGCGCGGACGAACGCTTCTTCCAGAGAGCGGGATTGGAAGTTGGTGCGGTACATGACGGCGCAGTCGCCGGGGGCATACCCTTCCAGCAGCAGGTTTTGCACGGTGTTGACCACGGTGTCCGCTTCTTCCCAATCGTTGTACGCTTCGCGGACGATGATGGGGTCGCCGCCCGGCCGTTCGGTGAACAACTCCTTGTGTACCCGGTTTTTGTTGCGTTTGATGACCGCTTTGGCGGCGTCGAGGATGAGTTGGGTGGAGCGGTAATTTTGCTCCAGCAATACCATCTGGGCCTTTGGGTACGCTTCGCGGAAACGCTGGATGTTGCGGTAATCGGCGCCGCGCCATTTGTAGATGGATTGGTCGCTGTCGCCGACGACCAGGATGTTGTGGCGCGCCGCCGCCAATCGGGTGAGCAGGGCGTATTGGGCGGTGTTGGTGTCCTGGAATTCGTCTACCAGGATGTGCTGGTATCGCTGCTGGTACTGCTGCAAGATGTCCGGCCGTTCCTGAAAAAGGAGGACGCTGTTCATGAGCAGGTCATCAAAGTCCATGGCATTGTTGGTTTGCAGGATTTCCTGGTAACGGCCGTACACGCGGCGGGTGATTTCGCCCATGTAAGTGGCAGCCTGGTACTTCTCGGCGGTGATGAGTTCGTTTTTGGCGCTGCTGATACCGTTAAGCAGTTTGGGCGGCGGGAATTTCTTGTCGTCCAGGTTGAGGTCTTTGAGGGCTTGTTTGACCACTTGCTTCTGGTCGCTGGTGTCGAAGATGACGTAATCTTTGGTGTAGTATGGCAGATGGTCGGCTTCGCGGCGCAGGATGCGGGCGCAGATGGCGTGGAAGGTGCCCATGGTGAGGCCGCGCGGACGGCCGTCCAGCATGGCCTCAATCCGGTGGTTCATCTCCCGCGCCGCTTTGTTGGTGAAGGTGACGGCCAGGATGTGCCAGGGGGGGATGCGTCTGGTTTCAATCAGATAAGCGATGCGGTGAGTGAGGATGCGGGTCTTGCCGGAGCCGGGGCCGGCCAAAACC
>JAJRVV010000015.1 GCA_024277135.1 Chloroflexota bacterium
CAGGGCAATCGCATACTCGCGCTCTTTTAAGGCAAAATAAGGCTATGCCAACTCAGAATTTGATTTATGTCAAGATTGGCGCTTGTTGGAAACATTGATTTTGCATAAACTGCATCGAAACCTTTGGTTTTTATTGACATAACTAAGTATTTTTCCAAAAATTTTAATATGCGATTGCCCTGCCCCCACCCCCACCACCTTTGACGCCCATTTTGGAGACTGTTATACTCCTACCTTGCCGTCGCGCCATTGGGCCAAAGACGTCAAAAACTCAGCAAAAGCGGAATAATTTATGGCGGACAACTACAAACTCACCCCTCGATCCGAAGATTTCAACGATTGGTACAACACCCTCGTCCTACGCGCCGATTTAGCCGATTATGGCCCGGTGCGCGGCACCATGATCGTCAAGCCATACGGCTGGGCGTTGTGGGAAAACATCCAGCAGGCGCTCGACGGCCGCTTCAAAGCCACCGGCGTGCAAAATGCCGGTTTCCCCATGTTCATCCCCATGAGCTTTTTACAAAAAGAAGCCAAACATGTGGAGGGCTTTGCCCCGGAACTGGCCGTCGTCACCCACGGCGGCGGCCAAGAGTTGGGGGAACCAATTGTGGTGCGCCCCACCTCCGAAACCATGATCGGCCATGCGTATGCCAAATGGATTCAAAGCCACCGGGATTTGCCGCTGCTGATCAATTTGTGGAACAGCGTGGTGCGGTGGGAACTGCGCACCAAGCTCTTTTTACGCACGCTGGAATTTTACTGGCAGGAAGGGCACACGGCGCACGCCACCGCCGTCGAAGCCGACGAACGCACCCGGATGATGCTGGATGTCTACACTGACTTCGCTGTCAACGAAGCGGCCGTGCCCGTCATCCCCGGCGAAAAATCAGAAATGGAGCGGTTTGCCGGCGCCGACCAGACCTTCACCATCGAAGCCATGATGGGGGACGGCAAGGCGCTGCAATCCGCCACCTCCCACAACCTGGGCCAAAACTTCGCCAAAGCGTTCGACATCGAGTACCTGGATGAAAACAACGCGCGGCAGCATTGCTGGACGACCTCCTGGGGTCTCAGCGCCCGCTTCATCGGCGCCATCATCATGACGCACGGTGATGACAATGGCCTCATCCTGCCGCCGCGTCTGGCCCCTTACCAGGTGGTGATTGTGCCAATTTATCGGAAGGATGCGGAGAAGACGGCCGTCCTCGAAGCCACCCATCGCATCCAACAAGAACTCGCCGCCGTCGGCGTCCGCGTCAAAGTGGACGACCGGGACAACCTCACCCCCGGCTACAAATTCAACGATTGGGAACTGCGCGGCGTCCCGGCCCGCATCGAAATCGGCCCCCGCGACATAGCCAAGCATTCCGTGGCCCTGGCCCGCCGCGATGTGCCCGGCCGCGAGGGCAAGCAGTTCATCTCCCAGGGTGGGTTGGCGCAAACCGTACAAACCCTGCTTGATGACATTCAGGCCAGTCTGCTGGCCCGCGCTGCCCAATTCCGCGACCAAAATACCCGCGACGCCGCCAACTACGACGAGTTCAAGACAGCCGTCAAAACCGGCTTTGCCCGCGTCTGGTGGGCCGGGGACAACGACAACGAAACCCGCGTCAAAGAAGAAACCAAAGCCACCATCCGCTGCTTCCCTCTGGCGCAGCCCGGCGGCGCAGGAACCTGCTTCTACACCGGCAAACCGGCGCATAAAATCGCCATCTTTGGCCGAGCCTACTAAACAGGAGCTAGAGGCTAGAGCGAGAGCGAGAGGAAGAATGCTCACTCTAGCTCTAGCTAAAAACCCATGAGACTCTCAAAATCCTTCGGCAAAACCCTGCGCCAGGCCCCGGCCGACGCGGACATGATCAGCCATCAACTGTTGATTCGCGGCAACTTTGTCCGGCCGGCGGGCGCCGGCATCTACACCTTCATGCCCTTCGGCTACCGGGTGATGCGCCACATCTGGCGCATCATGGCCGAGGAGATGGACGCCATTGACGGCCAGGAGATGTGGATGCCCAATCTGCATCCGGCGGCGCTGTGGCAGGCCACCGGCCGCTGGGATACGGTGGATGTATTGATGCGGGTGAAGGCGGGCGGCAGCCGAGAATATGCCTTATCCGCCACCCACGAAGAAATTGTGGTGGATTTGGCCTTGCGCGAGGTGGAAAGTTACCGGGATTTGCCACGCATGGTGTACCACATCAGCAAAAAGTTCCGCGATGAACAACGGGCGCGGGGCGGCCTGCTCCGCCTGCGCGAATTTGTGATGAAGGACGCCTACACGCTGGACATGGACGAGGCGGCGCTGGATGCGTATTATCCGCACATGGTGCAGGCATATTTCAACATTTTCCGGCGCTGCGGTGTGGACGTCACCGCCATTGACGCCGATGTGGGCGCCATGGGCGGCAAAACGTCGCAAGAATTTGTGGTTCCCCATCCCCAGGGCGAGGACACATTCATCGCCTGTGACGGGTGTGATTATGCGGCCAATGTGGAAGCGGCCGTTTTCGCGCGCGAAGGGAAGCAGCCAGACGTTTTGGCCCCGTTGCAGAAAGTGGCGACGCCCAACTGTACCACCATCGCCGAAGTAGCGGATTTCGTCGGCGTCGCCACTGACCAGACCCTCAAGGCGGTGTTTTATTGGTGGCGACGGCCGGGACAAGAAGAAGCGGACGGCCGTCTCCTCTTCGTCCTGGTGCGCGGTGATTTAGAGGTGAACGAGGTAAAACTGGCAAACGCCCTGGGCGGCGGCGTTTTGCGCGCGGCCGCCGATGATGAGATTGCGGCGGCGGGCGCCGTCCCCGGCTACGCTTCCGCCATCGGCCTGGATGTGGCCCCCGCTGTCCAGTCGCCGGGCGTATTGGTGGTGGCGGACAGTTCGCTGGAAGCAGGCGGCAATTTTGTCGTCGGCGCCAATGAGGCGGGTTATCACTTCACCGGGGCCAACTATCCCCGCGATTTCGCCGTCACCCTGATGGCGGACATCGCCCAGGCGGATACCGGCTGTCGCTGCGCTCATTGTGCGGGCGGCCGTCTCGCCGCCCGCCGCGCCATCGAAGCCGGACATTGTTTTAAGCTGGGAACCCGGTACAGTCAAGCCGTCAACGCCACTTATTTGGACGAGGACGGCCGTCCCCAACCTATCTACATGGGTTCCTACGGCATCGGCCTGGATCGGCTGATAGCCGTTATCGTAGAACTGCATCACGATGATGACGGCATCATCTGGCCGGAAAGCGTCGCCCCCTACCAGGTACACCTGCTCCACTTGGGCAAAGGGGATGCAGTGCGGGAAGCGGCCGATGCGCTGTACGCCGACTTGCGCCAATCTGGATTTTCCGTGTTATATGACGACCGGGAAGCGAGCGCCGGCGTCAAATTCAAGGACGCCGACCTGATCGGCATCCCCTGGCGGGTGACGGTGGGCGCGCGCGGGCTGGCGCAAGGGAACGGACGCGGGAGCGTGGAGGTGAAGCATCGCGCCCGACCAGAACGGGAATTGGCGCCGTTGGCTGGATTGATTGATTTTCTACGAAACAATCCACCGATGACGTAGAAAATAGTTATGGTCTGGCAATTTCCATTCCACCTCATTCCCTTACTTTTCAGCCTTTTCATCCTCATCTACATGCTTCAATACGCCTGGCGGCGGCGATCCGCGCCGGGAATGAAGGCGTTTGGTACGGTGGTGGCGGCTGTCTTGTTTTGGACGGCGTCCTATACGCTAGAAATCGCCAGTGTCCCCTTATCCACCAAAATTTTCTGGGCCAAAGTGCAATACCTGGGCATTTTGGCTACCCCGGCCTTCTGGCTGATTTTCATGCTGCGCTACACCAAGCGGGATCATATGGTGAACATGCGCAATATGATCTTGTTGTTTGCCCCCATCTTGTTTTTCCTGACCCTGGCGTGGACCAATGAACAGCATCATCTGATTTGGGCCCAAACCCATTTGGATGTTACGGGGGTGTTCCGGGAACCTGTGTTTGGCCAGGGTTTCTGGTTCCTGATAGCCTATCTATACATCACGACGCTGTTGGCCTCGCTGGCGCTGCTGAACAGCCTGTCCCGGTCGCCGGGCGTGTATCGCCGGCAGGGGGCGATGTTGCTGGTAGCTACGTTTACGCCGATGATCGCCAGTTTGATGACAGTTTCCGGTTTGAATCCGCTGGCGCCGCTGGATTTGACGCCGATGTCATTCATCATCAGCGGTGCGGCCTGGCTGTACGGCCGTACCCGATTGCAGTTGATGGATATATTGCCGGTGGCGCGAGCCGCCCTGGTGGAAAAACTGGCGGACGGCGTGCTGGTCTTAGACGCCCAAAATCGGGTGCTCGATTTGAACGGGGCAGCGCAGCGTTTCTTGGGCTTAACCGGCCAGCAAGCCATTAGCCGAGACCTGGGCCAACTCTTGCCGCCGGTTGTGGCGCAGCTACCCGCGCCCGATAATACCGCAGATGCTCATCTGGAATTGAACCTGGCCGATGGCAAAACATTCGACGCCCATTTGATCGCTTTGCGGAACAACGATGGTGAGTTTTACGGCCGTATCCTCACCCTGTACAACATCTCCGCCAGCAAACAAACGCAGGCCGAACTGCGCCGCTATTCGGAACAAGCGCGCCAGCAAACGGAGCAAATGCGCCGCCGGGAACGGTATCTGATGCGGCTGAACGAGATCACGCGCACGGCCGTCAGCCAGTTAGATAGTCAGACGATGCTGCAAACGCTGGCCGACTCGCTGCTGGGCTTTGAGGACGCCGACAACTGTTTTCTTACCCTGTATGACGAAACGAAACGGCTGGCTAAATTAACGGCCGTTTCCGGTCAGGATCGCCTCTCATTCACCGCCGTCCAGGCCAAACCCGGCCAGGTCTTGTTGGTAGAATCCGTCTTAAACGCCGGGGAACCATTAGCCATTCCCGATGTGCGTCAGACGCCTTACGTCAGCCCCGAAATCGCCGCCATGTTTCCCTCCCGCTCCGTGTTGGCGCTGCCGCTCACTATCGGCAGCCAAAAACTGGGAACTGCCGTCATCTCTTACAACCAGCCCCATCAGTTCACTGAAGACGAGGTTCAATATGGCGCGCAGGCGGCGGCTCAAATTTCGCTGGCGCTGCACAAAGCGCAATTGCTGGAGCAGGAGCGGGAACAGCGGCAGTTGGCGGAACTGCTGCAAGAAACGGGGGCCGTCCTCAGCGCCACGCTCGATGAACGGGGGCTGTTGGATCGACTGCTGAATCAGGTAGGCCGCCTGGTTCCTTTTGACATGGGCGCGGTGCTGTTGGTGGACGACGGCCGTGTCCACATTGCCAGCCATCATGGCTTTGACCGGCTAGGAAAGAGCGTCATCAGCGAACTAGAAACTATTTCGTTCGACCTATCCCAGACCCATCACCTGGCCCGCATGGCCGCAACCGGCCGGCCTTTCGCCATCCCGGACGTCACCCAATATCCAGGATGGGTTAAAACCAGGTTGTCCGCCCAAGTCCGCTCCTGGGTTGGCGCGCCCATCATCATCGAGGGCGAGACCGTTGCCTACTTTTCCATTGATAAAATCGAACCTGATTTTTACGGAGAGAAACACAAAGTCCTGTTAACTGCCCTGGCCAACCAGTCGGCGTTGGCGCTGCAAAACGCCCGGCTCTACGAGTCAACCCGGCGGCAGTTGGCCGAGTTGGTGACGCTGCATCAGATTGCGGCCGTAGGCAACGAGGCCATGAGTCTGGATGAACTGGTTGATCAGGTCACAGAAATTATCACCGAAACCTTCTATCCCGACAACTTCGGCTTTCTCTTTCTGGATAAAGATACCGGCTATCTTCATCCTCATTTTTCTTATCGAGTACAGCGCAAACATACAGACCTGATTTCTGTGCCGCCGGATGCCGGATTGATCGGCCGGGTGATCGGCTCCGGCCGTCCGGTTCGAGTTGATAATGTGCGTCAAGATGAAGCGTATCTGCAAGCAGACCCTCGCACTCGCGCCGAAATCTGCGTGCCGCTGAAGGTCAACCAGCGCGTCATTGGCGTCATCAATGCCGAAAGCCCGGAAGTTGGCGTTTTCTCGGCAGAGGATGAGCGGTTCTTGTTGACATTGGCGCGGCAGTTGTCCACCGCCATCGAAAAAATCCAACTGCTCGAATCGGAGCGCGCCCGGCGGCAGGAAGAAGAACGGCTACGCGCGGCCATTTCCAATCTCTCCGGCACGCTGGAACTGGAGCAGGTGTTGGACAGCATTCTGATACAGGTAGAACGGGTGGTTCCTTTTGACAGCGCGGCCGTCTTCCTGGTGCAAGGGGATCAGGTATGCCTCGTGGCCGGACGCGGTTTCCCGGATGAAATTGATGTTGTAGGCACATCTTATCCCCGAACCAACCCCCTGTTCGCCGTTATCGAGGAGACAAAGCAGCCCACCTATCTGGCAGACGCTCAGGCAGACGCCCGCTTTGGCAGTTGGGGCGGCGCCACCTACATTCATGGCTGGTTGGGGGCGCCGCTGATTTCACACGGCATCGTCATCGGCATGTTGACGTTGGACAGCCGGGCGACGGATGTTTATGGCGATACGGAAGCGGTGCTGGTGCAGGCGTTTGCCCAGCAAGCGGCCGCCGCCATCGAGAATGCTCGTTTATACGAAGCGGAACAGCACGCCCGCAACCTGGCCGATACGCTGCGCGCCGCCAACCAGGCGCTCACCCAAAGCCTCGACCCTCACCAGGTAGGTGATTCTTTGCTTGATTATTTGCAGCAGCTTATCCCCTATGACAGCGCGGCTCTCATGTTGCTGCAACCCCATAACCGGGTGATTTTGCACAATGTGCGCGGTTTTGATCAGTTCACGGATGAAACGGCCGTGCAAAGCTTCATCTTCGATCTGGATAAAAACCTATCCATGCAAATGGTCATCAACAACAAACAAAGCCTGCTCATCCCCGACACCCAAGAGTATGAGCGTTGGGAATATCGGCGCGAAACCAGCTACATCCGCAGTTGGCTGGGTGTGCCGCTGATTTCAGGCGGCAAACCCATCGGCCTCTTTTCGCTGGACAAAGCCGAACCCAACTTTTTTACAGAGACCCATCGTCAACTCGCCGCCTCGTTAGCCGCACAGACGGCCGTTGCGTTGCAAAACGCCCAATTTTTTAACGAAACCCGCCGCCGCGCTGAAGAATTAACTCTGGCCAGCGACATTCTGCTCGGTTTGAATGCCACGCCCGATGTCACCGAAGTCTTCCCCCAAATCGCCAACAACCTGCGCCAAATCACCCAATGTGAGCGCGCTACCCTCACCCTCATAGATGCTCAACGACAGGAAGGCGTCATGATGATCCTGGACCGCCCCCGGCAAACCTACGGCAAAGGCGTCCCCGTCCAACTGACCGAATCCGCGGCGGCGGGCGACATTCTGGCCGGGCGCGTCCACATCACCAACGACTTAAATGACGAGATTGAGTTTACCGACGCCAGATTGTTCATCCAGGCCGGGTATCGCTCCCGGATCAATATTCCTCTTCTGGTAGGGAAAGGAGTCGCCGGCTCCCTCAATTTGGCCTGGAAAATATCGAATGGCCCTGATCCGGCTCAAGTTCCCCTGCTAAAACAAATTGCTAGCGCCGTGGCTCTGGCCATGGAACGAGGCCGCTTATTCGACGCCCTCAACCGGCAAGCTCGACAGCTCGGCATTCTCAACCAACTCAGCCAGCAGGTCACAAGCCAACTCGACTCCCGTGAACTATACACCACTGTCGTCCGTACCTTGCGCATAGCATTGGATTATCCCCGCATGAGTATTTTTACGGTGGAACCGGACGCTAACATAGTGAGTTTGCGCGCATTGGTAGGGCCAGATAATCAGGTGCAGTGGCCGGGAGAAGATGAGTACCAACAAAAGTTCGGCGAAGGCATCATCGGTCAAGCGGCCGCTACTGGCGAAAAGATACTGGTCAATGATACCCGCACCTATCCTAACTTTTTGGCGTCGCAAATTTTTCCAGTGCGCTCAGAGTTGGCCTTGCCCCTCAAAGTGGGCGACCAGGTCATTGGCGTTTTGAACGTGGACAGCGATGAATATCATAGCTTTGATGCGGGGGATGTCACGATTTTATCGGTGGTCGCCGACCAATTAGCAGTTTCTTTAGAAAAGGCGCGGTTATTTGAAGAGACGCGCCAACAGACCAAAGAGTTGGAAACAGTAGCCGAAATTTCCGCTTCGTTGCGGGCGGCTAACTCAGTTAAGGCTATTGCAGAAACATTGCTGTCCCAGGTGGGATTTGAGGGGCAGACGGTACGCGCCGTGTTTTTGTTAGACCCGGAGTCGGAAATGTTGATGGCTCGCGGTTCGTTGCCCTCTATTCCTGGATTTAGCGGAGCCGTTCACCGCTTGGGCGAAGGGATTACCGGGCAGGTAGCATTGACCGGAAAAGCGCACATCTCAGAAAAATTGGCGAATGACCCGGCCGCCTCTTTTTCGCCTGAGGAAAAAAAGATACTGGCGAGTGTGTATGGCAGTGTCGCGCTGCCGTTGCGGGCAGAGGAACAAATCGTTGGCGTCCTGCATGTGGCCTGGCTGGTTCCCAGGCAGTTTACACTGGACGAAGTGCGTCTACTGACGGCCGTGTGTGAAATAGCCGGCAACGCGCTGCACCGGGCGCAACTGATGGATACGCTGGAGCAGCGGGTCAACGAACGAACCCGGGAATTGGCTGAAGCCTACACCCAATTACAAGAACTCGACCAGCTAAAATCCCGGTTCGTGGCCGATGTCTCCCACGAGCTGCGCACCCCCATCACCAACGTCAAGCTATACCTGGATTTGTTGGCTCACGGCAATGAAGACAGGCGAGAGCATTATCTGTCTGTATTAAATCGGCAGGCGGATCGTCTGGTCAACCTGCTGGAAGACATCCTCAATCTGTCTCGGCTGGATTTAGGCGGCGGCCAGGTGGAGATGACCCAGGTCAATTTTAACGCCTTGGTTCAGCAGGTCATCACAGTGCATGAACCCCGGCTGGAGGCCGCTTCCCTCGAATTAAAGATGGATTTACAGGCGGATTTGCCTTTGATGACGGGCGAGCGCAATCAGTTGTCCCAGGTGGTCACCAATCTACTGGTGAATGCCATCAATTACACGCCGGCAGGGGGAATCCGGGTGAAGACGTATATGGTTGACGGCCGCAACCAAATCTGCCTGGAAATCAGCGACACCGGTATTGGCATTGCCGATGAGGATCGGGCGTATTTGTTTGATCGTTTTTATCGGGGCAAACATGCCAGCCAATCCAACATTCCCGGCACCGGGTTGGGACTGGCTATTGTAAAGGAGATTGTCGAGTTACATGGCGGGCAAATTGAGTTCCACAGCCAGTCTGGACAGGGAACGCTATTCCGAGTAATCTTCCCCTCATCCGGGGATGTTGAAGATGATGCCGGATCATAACCCGGATAGAACATTTTTATGAGTGACGACACGAACTCATCGGTTTCTGTGCCAGATGATCTGATCGACCTTGACTTAACCATAACCAATTCGGCGGAAGCGTGGGTTCGCGCCGGGCAGGCTGCTTTACAAAAGAAACTGCTGCCCATCTTGACGGCCGTGATCGGTCTGGGCGTCATTTACGCCTGGGTCGATACCGCCGAGAATTTACGCCAACCATCATTTTGGATCGTGGTTGTCCTCTTAACGGCCGGTTTTGGGCTGTTGCTGTGGGCCTCGTGGCTGACCTGGCGCGGCCGTGCCCGCGCCGCCGCCTGGCTGGCCGTCATCACCTTATCCCTCATCATCATCGCCATTTCCGTCGCTTATGCCGACATGATCATTGTCGGCGCCATGTTGGGGCTGTTTACCACGCTGCTCATGGCCGTCCTCATCTCCCCCAAAGCCAGTTACGTTTATGCCGTGGGTATGACCCTCGTCGGCGCCGCTCTCATCACCCTCTTTGCCACCGAAACCCTCGATCCGGAGCCGGTGCCGGAGGTGATCAGGCAGACTGTCAATATGCTCACCTTCACCTGGACATTATTTTTAGGCGTCTATCTGATCGCCCAAAATCAGACCAGAACCCACCAGGTGTTGGCCCAACTCTTCGATAAATCAGGAACCCTGCAAACCTATAACGAACAGTTACAACGAGAGATCACCGAGCGGCAGTCCGCCCAACAAGCGCTCACGCAAAAAGCGACCGAACTGACCCGCTCCAACGCCATCATCTCCGCTCTCAGCCGGGTAGCCGCCCGCCTGGAGACCACCAACGACCCGGCTCAGGTGCAGGAAACGCTGGGCCAAGAATTGAAATCATTGGGCATCTCTTGCCTGCTTGGCTGGTTGGATGTGGAAACTGAAGATTGGACAGCCACTTACCTTTCCCTGACCTCGACCACACTGACGCTCGTCGAAAAACTACTGGGTGTGTCGGTGGTTGGCTCGCGCACGCCCAAAAGCATATGGGAAAAATATTTTCTGCTAGACCCGGGTATGACAACGACCGTCACCGATCCGTCTGACCTGACGGCCGAACTGTTCCCCTTCATCCCCAAAGCAACCATGCGGGCGGCCGTGCGCGCCGCCGGCGTCACACCACATACCCCGGTCTTTTACCTGCCGTTGGCTGTGGAAAACCAGACCATTGGCGTGGCCGCGCTCTGGGGGTCGGATTTGCGCCACGAAGACAAACCGGCGCTAACGGTCTTCGCCGGGCAAATAGCCGCCGCCTTTGAAAATGCCCGGCTGCATCAGGCGGCGCAGCAGCGATTGGATGAGTTAAACGCGCTTTTTCAGGTGGGAACGACGATTCTCAGCACCTTTGACCGCCAAACATTGCTGCCAGCTATTTTGCGCGAGGCGGTTCATCTCCTAAACGCCACCAGCGCCTATGTCAGCCAGTGGGATGCCGGGCAAAAATCGGCCACCGTCATCGCCGAACAGTTTGGCCCGGCGGCAACGGCGGCAGAACGGGTCTCCGACCTGGGGATAACCTACACAGAAGAAACGCTGATTGATCAGGCGTTGACCACAGGCCAGCCCATCGCCATTCGTCTGGCAGACCCTGATCTACCGCATGATTGGCGGAGCCATCTGGAGGCTTATGGCGGCCGTTCCATCCTCATCTTGCCCATCATCGCCCAAAACAAAGCCACCGCCTATTTTGAAGTGTGGGAAAGCCGCACCGACCGGGTTTTCAGTGAACATGAAATCCTGTTGGGGCAAAACCTGGCCGCCCTGACCGGTGTGGCTCTGCAAAATGCCCGACTTTATGGAGCAATTCGACAGCATTCGGCCAATCTGGAGCAGGAAGTGGCGCGGCAAACGCAGGAATTGACAGCAGCCAATGAGCGGCTGCAGGAGTTAGACCGACTGAAATCGAAGTTCATTGACGACATTTCTCACGAGCTGCGCACGCCGATCACGACGCTGAGTTTATACCTGGATTTGCTGGTGCAGGGCAAACCGGAAAGACGGCCCCATTACCTCGAAGTATTGCAAGCGGAGAAGGGGCGGCTGGTGCAGTTGGTGGAAGGGATCATCCGGCTGTCGCAGTTGAGTTTGCTGAAAGAGGAGGTGGCGGTGACGGCCGTCAATCTGAACGATATTGCGGCCCAGGTCATTGCCGCCCAACGCCAGCGCGCCGAACCCGTCGGCGCCCGACTGATGCTGACGGCCGCGCCCGACTTACCCGCTGTTCAGGGCGTGCCCGGACAGTTAACCGAGGCTGTCACCCACCTGGTGGCCAACGCCATCCAATACGCGCCGGGGGAAACGGTGACGATCAGCGCCGAAGCCGTCACCGAGCCAAAACCGGGCGTATGCTTCCGAGTACATGACGACGGCGACGGCATTAACCCGGAGGATTTACCTCATGTGTTCGACCGCTTTTATCGGGGACGGGGAATCGGCCAATCCAACATCCCCGGCAGCGGTCTGGGGCTGGCCATCGTGAAGACCATCGTCGCCCTGCACAAAGGGGAAGTGACGGCCGTCAGCGAACCGGGCCAGGGAACCATTTTCCAGATGTGGCTGCCGGTGGGCAATGGAGAAGCGGAACCCCCTGTGTAAATGGCGGGCGTTTTTGTAAAATTGCCGCCCGATTTGCAAAATCGGGCGACACGCCATTTTCATTGATGATGGCGGGTGGTAGCTTTTTTCAGCGGACTCATTAGAATACCCCCCAATTAGCTAGTATACGCTCAGACCCTAAGGGTTTTTCAAGAGTAAACCCTTAGGGTCTGACATAAACAGCCACACGGAGAATCCAGTATGAACCGACGACAACCCTGGCATGAGTTAACACAAACCCTGACGGCTGTAGCGATGGGACGGCAACCGGCCACCCTCGTCATCAAAAACGGCCGTTGGGTCAACGTCCACTCCGGCGAGATCATCCCACACACCGACATCGCCATCTACCAAAGCCGCATCGCCTATGTGGGCGAGGATGCCGGGCACACCATTGGGGAGGAGACAACAGTGATTGAGGCGGACGGCCGTTACCTCATCCCCGGCCTGTGCGACGCCCACATGCACGTGGAAAGCGGCATGGTGACCGTCACCGAATTTGTCCGCGCCGTCATCCCGCATGGCTCCACCAGCCTGTTCATCGACCCCCACGAAATCGCCAACGTGCTGGGGCTGGACGGCGTGCGCCTGATGCACGACGAAGCGCGGACGATGCCCATCAACGTTTACGTGCAAATGCCCGCCTGCGTCCCCGGCGCCCCCGGCCTGGAAACCCCCGGCGCAGCCATCGGCCCGACCGAAGTCGCCGAAGCGATGCGCTGGCCCGGCATCGTCGGCCTGGGCGAGATGATGAACTTCCCCGGCGTCTTCAACGGCGACGGCAAAATGCACGGCGAGATGGCGGAGACGATGAAAGCGGGCAAGGTGATCGGCGGCCATTACGCATCCCCCGATTTGGGCCGCGAATTTCACGGCTACGTCGCCGGCGGCCCAGCCGACGACCATGAGGGCACCCGTGTTGAGGACGCCATTGCCCGCGTGCGCCAGGGGATGAGAGCCATGCTCCGCCTCGGCTCGGCGTGGCATGATGTGGCGGCGCAGGTGAAGGCAATCACGGAGATGGGGCTGGACAGCCGCAACTTCATCCTCTGCACCGATGACAGCCACTCCGGCACGCTGGTGCATGACGGTCACATGAACCGGGTGGTGCGCCACGCCATCGCCCAGGGTCTCAAACCGATCACCGCCATCCAGATGGCGACGCTGAACACGGCCGAACATTTTGGCCTGGAGAAAGAGATCGGCTCCATCACCCCCGGCCGGTATGCGGACATCATCCTTTCCAGCGATTTGGTCAGCCTGCCGGTGGAGTTAGTGATTGCCGGGGGCGAGGTGGTGGCGGAGGACGGCCGTCTCCTGGCCGACATCCCCCCCTACAACTACCCCGACTTTGCCAGAAACACAGTCAAACTGGGCAAGCAGCTTGCCGCCTCTGATTTCGACATTCCCGCGCCGGCGCCCGCCAACGCCGTCAAAGCCCGCGTCATCGGCGTCATCGAAAACCAGGCGCCCACCCGCGCCCTGGAACGCGCCTTGCCCGTTGAAAATGGGCTGGTCACGGTAGACGCCAGGCAAGACGTGGCCCAAATCGCGCTGGTGGAACGGCATCGCGCCACCGGCGGCGTCAGCAACGGCTTCGTGCATGGCTTCGGCTTCAACGTCCCCTGCGCCGTGGCCGCCAGCGTGGCCCACGACAGCCATCACATGATCGTGGCCGGAACCAGCAAAACGAACATGGCGCTGGCCGCCAACCGGCTGGGGCAAGTGGGCGGCGGCGTGGCGGTTTACAAAGAGGGGGCGGAAATCGCGCTGGTGGAGCTGCCCATCGCCGGGTTGATGTCGGACGAGCGGGCGGAAGTGGTGGCGGGTAAAGCGGCGCGGATGGTGGCGGCCATGGCCGAGTGCGGCTGCACGTTGAACAACGCCTACATGCAGCTTAGTTTGCTGGCGCTGGTCGTCATCCCGGAGCTGCGCATTTCAGATTTGGGGATTGTGGATGTGACCAAGTTTGAGGTGGTGAGCTTATTCCCATAGGTCGATTTTACAAAATTGACCTACAAAACGACCGTAGCCAAATTTTCAATTAGGTTAAACCAATGCGCTTTTATATCGTGAGGTGTGTTAGATATGTCTGAGTATCAGTATTATGAGTTTTAGGCTGTTGAACGGCCGTTGACAAAACAAGAACAACAAGCTGTCAGCCGGGTAGATCCGCACCCCCGGCGGGCGGTGTTTGTTTATCATTCAGGACGCTTGCCCTGGCGACGGGGCGGCGATTGTTGTGGCTGAGGCTTGACATTGCACTACTTTCGCGTACACTTTTTGTATGAGAAAAAACATTACCTTATCTGCAGATGAAGCTTTAATTCAACAGGCTAGATGGCAAGCGGCAAGCGAAAGAACGACGCTTAACAAGCTCTTTCGTGAATGGCTAACTCGTTATGTCGTCCAACCAGACGCTCCCGACCAATATGAAGCGCTCATGGAACGTTTCAGCCATATACAGGCTGACAGCCATTTTGATCGGGAGGAAATGAATGAACGTCGCTGATATCTCTGGCCTATTCTTCCTTGATACAAATATCTTCGTCTATACATTCGATTCCACAGCCCCTGAAAAACGCCAGATTGCCCAACAGTTGGTGCGCGGCGCTTTAAGAACAAAAAGAGGCGTCATCAGCGCTCAAGTTATGCAAGAATTTTTGAATGTCGCTTCACACAAATTCAGACGCCCCATGACGGTATCCGATTCGCGGGATTACTTACAAACTGTGTTGCTGCCTTTGTGCCAACATTATCCTTCTGGTACGTTTTATGAGCGGGCATTGCTCATCAAGGCTGAAACTGGCTATTCGTTCTATGACTCGCTTGTGGTAACGGCCGCTATCGAATCCAGATGTACGACTTTGCTCAGTGAAGATATGCAAGACGGCCGTGTTATCCGGGAATTGACTATTATTAATCCATTTGCCGGGTAGGCATCCCATCCCTTTTTCCCAAATTGTAGCATAGATTTGAAGGAAGTTGTCTCCACCCGCATCTAATCAGCAAACCAAAATGACAACGGGCTGAACCGCGTTATAATGACTGGCATGGCCCTTGATGCACCCAAACGTCTCCAACCGCTCCCGGAACAGAGCCAACCCACTGCATCGGGGACGGCCGTTGACATCGAGACGTTAATCCACACCCACTACGACGCCGTGTACCGGCTGGCGCTGTCCATCCTGGACGAGCCGGCCGACGCCGAAGACGCGGTGCAGGAGACATTTGTCGCCGCCGCCCGGGCTTTGAGTAAGTTGGGGGGCGATGCGGCGGTGAGAACGCGGCTGTTCGCCATCGCCGTCAAACGATGCCGGGCTACGCTGCGCCGGCGCCAATGGCGGCAGGCGCTGTCAACCGTTTGGCCCAAAGACGCCAGCCCGCCGCTGAGCGACTCTTCCCTGCCCCTGTCCGAAACCGAGGCGACATTGGCAACGGCCGCGCGCCAGCTCAAAGAAAAACACCGCCTGCCCATCCTTCTGCGTTATGTCAATGGGCTGACTGCCCCGGAGATCGCCCGGGCGCTGAAGATAAGCGAAGGCGTCGTCTATTCCCGGCTCCATTATGCCCGCGATTATTTGCGGCCATACCTGGCGGATTTGACATGAAGATGTCCCATAAAAGCGCCCGCGTTTTGCTGAACATGGCCCAAGACGGGGATTTATCCAGCACAGCCCAAATTTTATTGGAAACCCACCTGATGGGATGTGACGAATGCCAGGCGTATGCTGACGAGTTGGCCCAATTGGAAGCAAAGCTGGCGCAAAAACTGCCCGCCATCTGGGCTGCCTTACCCGTTTCCCCGGCCAAACTAGCGCACACGATGGCTGTCGTCAACGCCGATCGGCGCCGCTGCCAACGCTGGCAGCCGATCTGGCAAAGGGCGCGCATGGCCTTCAAGCTCTCTCTGGCCGCGATCTCGTTTGTGTGGCTGTTTTTCTACTTCCGGCCACTGAGTAAACCGGCGGAGGAGACGACGGAAACGGCCGTGCCCGCCGCCAATAGCCAGGAAATAGATGCGCCAATCCCCTCCATCAGCGCCCACTTTGATTTCGTCGTCAGCGATGGCGTGGGCAGCGCCCAATTCTGCGATGACGCGGCTTATACCCCGCAAACAGACGCGCTCTGGCAAAAAGGCCAACCGCTGCCGGAGTGTGAACTGGCCGCCGGCAACACCCTCTTGTTCCAGCCGGGCGAAACGCGGGCAGCGCTGCTAATCTTCCGCAATGATCAGCCGGAAGCGATCCAGTTCAGCTTTGTCCCCGCCGCCGATTTGGGTGATGGGCAGCCTTTTGCCGATGCGTTGTGTGGGAATGGCGTTCCCTTTCCCAGCGGCCGTCCCAACTGCCGCCAATACCAGGTTTCCGGCAACGGGGTTTGGGCCAAAAATTTCACCATCACCGCACCGGAAACGTTGGCCCCAGGCACAAATCTCAACATCTCCGTCCACATCAAAAGCAGCGATTAACCCTTTTCAACCCATTTTGCCTAATTCGCTGCCAATGGCTTGACATGCTCATTTCACATTCGTATAATTTGTCATACAACCATACGATAGTACGCATTTTCAATGTTGAAGCGAAATCCCTCCCTCACCGAACAAGCCCGGTCATACATCAAAGAGATGATTCTCAGCGATGCGTTTGTGAACGGCCGTATCCCCTCCGAAACCGACTTGGCCAACCAGTTGCAAGTCAGCCGCACTACCATCCGCGACGCGCTGAGCCGGCTAGAAAACGAAGGAGCCATCTATCGTAAACAAGGGTCGGGCACCTTTGTCAACGAGCCGGGGCTGCAAATTAAGAGCCGCCTGGAAGAAATTTGGTCTTACGAAGATGTGATCCAGGCGCACGGATACACCCCCGCCACCCGCATCCTCAGCCTGGAGACGGAAGCGGCCGGGGAGGAGATGGCGGCTGGATTGAACATCGGGACGGCCGACGAACTGCTGGTGGTGCAAAAGCTGTTTCTGGCCGATGATCAGCCGGTGATTTTGGCTTACAACCGGATACCGTTGTCCTTGATAGAAAAATCGTACCAACCCGATGATTTTCGGGTGCCGGTGTATGAGTTTTTATGGCGGTACGGCCGTCAACATCTCACCTACTACCTCTCCGAAATCGTCCCCGCTATCGCATCTGACAAACTAGCCGCGACCTTACACATCCAACCCAACACCGCTCTCATATCCTTTTCTGAAATCGGCTACAATACCGACAACAAACCCATCCTCCAGGCAACTTCCTGCTTCCGCGATGATTTATTGCGCCTGCGCCTCATTCGACGCGGGCAATCAGTAACATGAGTGTGATAATGAACCCGAACCAGTTTCAAAGCAATGCCGCTGGAACGCTGCGGAAAATAGGGCGAAGTCATGCAGCGTATTGGGCCTTTATCCCCACCCCTTTACCCCCCAAGTTGAACTTCGACGCAGCTTTGATACAAACCCTATCTGACGCAGACCGAGCATTAGGCAAACTAGCCGGACTGGGTAGCGTATCTTCCAGCAGTATTTTATTGGTACGGCCGTTCATCCGTCGTGAAGCCGTATTGTCCTCTCGCATCGAAGGCGCGCAAACCGATCTCTCGACATTATACGCTTATGAAGCTGGGCAATTATACCTGCCGGGATTTACGCCCAATGCGCCTGAAGCAGACACGCAGGAAGTTTATAACTATGTCACGGCGCTGGAATATGGATTAGCGCGATTGGACACACTGCCTGTCAGCTTACGCCTAACCAGAGAACTTCACAAACGATTACTGGATGGCGTGCGCGGCGAGAAATCAACGCCCGGTCAATTTCGCCGCAGTCAAAATTGGATTGGCAAACCCAACTGCACTTTGAATGAGGCCGCATTCGTTCCCCCGCCTGCTCCTCAAATGCACGAGGCGTTAAACGATTGGGAAGCGTATATTCATATGGATGATACGCTGCCCCCGCTCATTCGATTGGCCCTGATTCATTACCAATTCGAGGCCATTCACCCATTTTTAGATGGAAACGGCCGTATTGGTCGTTTGTTAAATGCGCTACTTCTCGTCCACTGGGACTTACTCCCCAGCCCGCTGCTCTATTTGAGCGCCTATTTTGAGGAACACAGATCACAATACTACGAGTTGTTAACGGCCGTTAGCCAACGCGGCGCTTGGCATGAATGGATACTATTTTTTCTACGCGGCGTCACCGAACAAGCAGCCGACGCCAACCGCCGAGCGCAAAATTTGCGCGCGCTGCAAACTCAATGGCAGGACACATTACAACAAGCCCGCGCAACAGGACTCATGTCCAGTGTCATGAACTTTCTGTTTGAAATGCCTTTTCAATCGGCCAAAGATGTCCGGCAGCGCTTTAACGTATCCCATCCAACAGCCATCAAAACGCTTCGCAAGCTAGAAGACCTGGAAATACTCAAAGAAATCACCGGAAAGAGTCGCAATCAACTCTTTCTAGCGTCTTCTATCCTACAAATTTTGACGTAGTATGTAAGTTTTCATATAAAAACTTACACTATTTTGCGGCAATGTAACTAGAGTTACGTAACGCAAACAACCAATTGTCACCATTCTTTTTTTACATAAGGAGAAAAAACCATGAGAAGTTTTGCCGGACGAGACATTTTGTCTCTCAAAGATTTTGAACGTAACGAATTTTTCCGCGTCTTCGAGATTGCCGAAGAGTTGGAGCCCATCGCCCGTAATCGCCAGAACACGGACTTGTTGAAGGAAAAGACCCTGGTCACCGCCTTCTACCAACCCTCCACCCGTACCCGTTTGGCCCACGAAGCCGCCATGATCCGCCTCGGCGGGCAAGTCACCGGCTTCTCCGACGCCAAAATGACCCGCGCCGGGGATTTCTACCAGGAATCGATCAAAGACACCGTCAAAATGCTGGAGTTCTATGGCGATGTCATCGTCATGCGCCACTTCCAACAGGGCGCGCCGCATGAAGCGGCCAAATGGGCCAGCATCCCCGTCATCAACGGCGGCGACGGCTGGGGCGAACATCCCACCCAAATTCTCACCGACTTTTACACTGTCTACCGGGAGAAAGGACGGCTTGATGGCTTAAA
>JAJRVV010000174.1 GCA_024277135.1 Chloroflexota bacterium
CATCCGGCCCACGGCTGGAGCTATCCTTTTTGCCGCCAACGCCAACATCATCAACGACATTCACCCCATCCTGGCTTTGACGGCCGGTTTGTTGGTGGCCGGTGGTGTTCATGCCGCCAAGGGAGCCGCCCGGCCCGTCGTCACCGCCGCCACCGCCGGAACCGGCAATTGGCTTGTCAGCTTGCTGGAGGACATCGCCGCCTTCTTCATCTCGCTGTTGTCCATCTTGCTGCCCCTGCTGGCCGGGCTTGTTTTCCTGGTTTTGGCCTATTTTTTCATTCGCTGGATTCGCCGCCGCAAGCAGAACAAAGGGGTGGTTTTCCAGTGAATTGAGTAGTTGGTGTATCCAATTTCGGTTCTTTGGGAATTGGTGGGGTGATCAAAACGAAAAACGAAAGCCTGTACAGGCATTACGTTTTTCGTTTTATGGCAAACCCCTTGAAATCCTGAAGAGTTCTGATTTTTAGTTTAGGAGGTGTTTCGATGAGTAGTTTGCATATGCCCAGCGTCCTGAAAGCGGGCGGCGCGGCGGCCGGTCTGGCCATCTTGTTGGGGTTGATCAGTATGATCCCGGTGATTGGTGGCTTTATCGCCATTTGTTTTTTGTGCGGTGGCTTTCTTATCCCGATTGGTGGGGGAATGGCTTATGGTTATCTTGCCCCCGGTGAAGAAGATACCAGCCAGAGCGCCTTAGGCGGCGCTTTATCCGGCCTGGCGGCTGGGGTGTTGTTAGGTGTTTTCTCTGCCCTGAGCGGCTCGATTTCTACTGGTTTGTCTGAGGGATTGGGCAGCGCCGTGGCCTCAGGTGCAATAGCCACCATACTTTGCGCGGGTGGCCTGGGTGTGATGGGGTTGATTTTGGGCGCGATTGGCGGCTTGTTGTGGCCGATGGTGCAAAAGCAAATTGGCTGAGAATTTTACAGTCTTTTCGATTTTGATGAGCCTGTCGAAGACGACGGGCTTTTTTGTTGTTTGCGTGTGGTAAACGGTTGCCTGATCGGTTCATTTGGCGATAATATGGGTTGTGGGCGACGGCCGTATTCCCTACATTCCCAGGCCGGCCCCAGCGCAAGTTAACATGTGGGAGATCATTTCAAATTAACCAAACTGGAGAACTATTATGTCAAACAAAGTTGTTAAAGTTGCCGTAACCGGGGCCGCCGGTCAAATTGGCTATTCGTTGCTGCCGCGGCTGGCTTCTGGCGAAGTATTTGGTTTTGATACTAAAGTACACTTGCATTTGTTGGAAATCACGCCGGTTTTGCCCGCTTTGGAAGGTGTGGTCATGGAGCTGAATGATTGCGCTTTTCCTTTGCTGGAAAAAATCGTCATTTCAGATGATGCGAACGTCGCTTTTGACGGCGTTAATTGGGCGTTATTCGTCGGTTCCAAACCGCGCGGCAAAGGGATGCTGCGCGGCGACCTGATCAAGGAAAATGGCCCGATTTTTGTGGGGCAGGGCAAAGCGTTGGCAGCCCGCGCCGCCGCCGACGTGCGTATTGTGGTGGTGGGCAATCCGGCCAACACCAACTGCCTCATCGCCATGAGCAACGCCCCGGATATTCCGCGCGAACGGTTTAGCGCCTTGACCCGCCTGGACCAAAACCGGGCCTACGCCCAACTAGCGCAAAAAGCGGGCGTCAGCGTCACCGATGTCAGCAATGTGACGATTTGGGGCAATCACAGCGCCACCCAATATCCCGATGCCGAAAACGCCAAGATCAACGGCAAACCGGCCATGGCAGTCATCACCGACCATGAATGGCTGCGCGGCGAATTCATCACCACCGTGCAGAAGCGGGGCGCGGCCATCATTCAGGCGCGCGGCAAATCCTCGGCCGCATCTGCCGCCAATGCCGCTATTGACCAGGTGAAGAGCTTCTTGCACAAAACGGAAGCCGGTAACTGGTTCTCGGCGGCAGTGGCCTCGGATGGCAGCTATGGTATTGACGAGGGGTTGATCTTCTCATTCCCGCTGGTGAGCGATGGCAGCGGCGGCTATGAGATCATGCCCGGCCTTACCTGGAGCGATTTTGCCAAAGAAAAGGTGCAGGCGACGTTGGCAGAACTGCGCGGCGAGAAGGAAATCGTCAAAGATTTGTTGTAATCGCCGACCAGATTCAAATTGAGGGGCGCAATTCGCGCCCCTTTTTATTTATCTGTAGGGCAATTTTGCAAAATTGCCCTACAGATAAAATTGGCGACTGAAAAACAAAAAGCCTCGCTGAAAAGCGAGACTTTTTGCGGGAAGAGGGGAGGAAATTAGGGGCAATTTAAGTTGGATAAGTGCGGTTGAGGCGGCCTGTTCTTTTATTTTAAGTTGGGCAAAGGGACGGTTCCTGGTGACTCTGATAGTCGAGGACGCGCTTTGACCACAACTGATTGAAATTTGCCGTTAGGCCGCCTCGTTTGATGTTTATGAGTATAGTCGGTTTGGGGTGTGTCTGCGGGATGATGGGCTACAAAACGGCCGTAAACCCGCTTACACTGCCGGCTACCATGATGTCACCGGCTGGCGTATAATAATTTTATGGGCACAGGAAACGAGAAAGAACAGCAATGGGAAGAGAGGGTGGTGGCGCCGCTTTTGGCGCGATTCCCCGAACGACGAGAACAGTTTGAAACCAGTTCCGGCATTCCGGTGGAGCGGTTGGCGACGCCCGACGAAATGGATGCGGCGTATGCGGAAAAGCTGGGGTTTCCCGGCCAGTATCCGTTTACGCGCGGGGTGCAGCCGACGATGTACCGGGGCCGGTTTTGGACGATGCGCCAATATGCCGGGTTTGGCACGGCCGTAGAATCCAACAAACGGTACAAATTCTTGCTGGAACAAGGCCAAACCGGGCTGTCGGTGGCCTTCGATTTGCCTACCCAAATCGGCTATGATTCCGATGATCCGATGGCGCAGGGGGAAGTGGGCAAGGTGGGGGTCAGCATTCCCAGTTTGGAAGACATGGCGATTTTGCTGGACGGCATTCCGTTGCACAAAGTCAGCATTAGCATGACGATCAACGCCCCGGCCGCGATTTTGCTGGCGATGGTGATCGCCATCGGCAAACGACAAGGCGTGCCCTTGAATCAACTGCGGGGCACGATTCAAAACGACATTTTGAAGGAGTACATCGCGCGGGGGACGTATATTTTCCCGCCCCGGCCGTCTATGCGCCTGATCACCGATGTGTTTGAGTTTTGCGGCCGGGAAGTGCCGCGCTGGAACACGATTTCGGTGTCGGGGTATCACATTCGGGAGGCAGGCAGTACGGCCGTGCAGGAGATCGCCTTCACTCTGGCCGACGGCGTCACCTACGTTCAGGCGGCGATTGACGCCGGGCTGGATGTAGACGCATTTGCCCGGCAAATCTCCTTTTTCTTCAATGCCCATAATAATTTCCTGGAAGAGATCGCCAAGTTCCGCGCCGCCCGCCGCTTGTGGGCCAACATCATGCGCTATTGGTTTAACGCCCAAGACCCGCGCAGTTGGCGGCTGCGGTTTCATACGCAGACGGCGGGCAGCACCTTGACGGCGCAGCAGCCGGAGAACAATGTGACGCGGGTGGCGCTGCAAGCGTTGGCGGCCGTTTTGGGGGGCACGCAGAGTTTGCATACGAACGGCCGTGACGAAGCCCTCTCCCTGCCCACCGAAGCCGCCGCCCAAATTGCCCTGCGCACCCAGCAAATCATCGCCTATGAGAGCGGGGTGGCGGATACTGTTGATCCGCTGACCGGCTCTTATTATCTGGAAAAGCTGACCGACGAATTGGAAGCCAGAGCCACGGCGTACATTGACCGCATCATGGAAATGGGCGGAATGCTGGCCGCCATCGAAAGCGGATACGTCCAGCAAGAAATCCAGGAAGCGGCGTACCGATTCCAACGCCAACTGGAGCGGCAGGAGCAAATTGTGGTCGGCGTCAACCGGTTTGCGCAGGAGGAGGAGTTGGGCATTGAGATGATGAAGTTGGACCCGGAAGTGGAAGCGTCCCAACGACGCCGTCTGGCCGCGTTACGGGCGCGGCGGGATAATGAGAAGGTGGCGGAGCTGCGCGGCCGTCTGGCCGCCGCCGCCGAAACTGATGAAAACTTGATGCCTTTGTTCATCGCCTGCGTCGAAAGCGACATGACATTGGGTGAAATTTGCCACACCTTGCGCCAGGTCTGGGGGGAGTATCGCCCCAGCTATGAACTGTAGCTACGGAGACTTGACAAGTTTTTCCAACGGTACTCGCGTAAAACGGATAGCCGATGAAACTTGTCAAGTCTTATCTGGAAAAAGAAAAGAACCATGATCAAAAAAATCAGTCACATTGCCGTTGTTGTGCCCCAGTTAGAAGATGCGATGGGTTTCTGGGTGGAAGCGTTGGGTTTGGATTTGTCCCATGTGGAGCATGTTGAAGATCAAGGAGTTGACGTCGCCTTTTTACCGGCCGGCGAAAGCGATATTGAGTTGTTGGAGCCGATTGTGGCCGACAGCGGCGTGGCCCGGTATTTGGGAAAACATGGGCCGGGTATGCACCACATTTGCTTTGAAGTAGATGACATAAAAGAAACGTTGGCCCGGCTTAAATCGAAAAATGTCCCCCTGATTAACGAAGAACCCACCTTCGGCACTGGCGGCAAGAAAATCGCCTTTATTCACCCCAAAGGCACGGGGGGCGTGCTGGTGGAATTGTACGAATTGACGCCAGACGAACCGGAACGGCGATCGGAACGGCTGGAAGCGATGCGGCGTCGTTTGCGCGGCGGCCGTCGGGTATACACCGCCGGCATCCGAGCCTTTGTATCTGGTTTGCGCCAAATGGGAAATGGCAACGGAAACGAGTGATCTTTGTCATTGGCTCTCAACCAAAATTATGACATTAGTCATATTTACACCCGCCATTTTCCTTGCTATGATGTAGCCATCGAAAGATTCTGCACTTAAAAAAGGTAGCCCGTTGTGAGCCAAATAATTTGAGGTGAAATGACGATCTTGGATGGAAGTCTCGTGGGGTTTCCCCAGTCGTCGAAGTTAGCAATCCGCCTCACACGCCTGCCTTTTTTTCAGAGCTTTTGTGATGCAGCGGTTTTACCAATCCAGTTCTGTTGTTACTTGTTTAGACCGGGAAATAGCCAGCCTATCCCCGGCGTGGAGGTAACTTATCGCTTTGAACTGCAAGGTTTTCAATTAGATTTTTAGTAACCGTTTATGCCCCCTTGACAAATCCTCCCGGAGGTTCACGAGTTAGGCGGCATGTAACCCATTTCAACCTCCGGGAGGGTGAACGATTACGGTTTTTAATGAGTTTCACTGGCGCTTGGGATTGTCCCAAGCGCCAGTTTTTGGTTGGGGACACATTTAAGGGGCGAGGTAGGCCATCTCTTCTTCTACGATTTTCACAACCAGTTGATCCAGGGCGGAAACGGTGTAATCTTCCACGTTCAAATCTGTTTCCGTGCCGGATGTGCCAGGGCCGCCGGCGCCATAGGTGAGGAAGATGAAACGGCCGCCCGTCACCTGCGCCAACTGCCGGAAAATATACTCGCCCTGACCATCCAGGCCGCTGCTGGCAATGGGGTAAATTTTGATGCCGCGAGCGGCGGCGTTGAGCATTTCAACCGCGTAATGGTTTTGCTGGCCGTAGTCGAGATGGGGCGGGGCGTCGGCCACTAAAAAGATGAGACTGACCGTGTTATCCACCCGCCATTCCGGGGTGTGGATGGCCTGGAACAAGGCTTCGTTCAAATCTTCGGGATAGTCGCCGCCGCCATCGGCGAAGACGTTGTTCAAATCGGCGGCAAATTCATTGACCTGCGGCGTGAAATCGAACACATTGGTGACAAAGGCGTCGCCCTGATCCCGGTAGGCGACCATGCCAAAGCGGACGTCGGGCTGGCTGGGCAGGGCGTCTATCTTGGCGGAGATGGCCTGGATGTTCTCTTTAAGCTGGTTGATTTCGTCGGCCATGCTGCCGGTGGCGTCAATGAGGAAGAGGATGTCGAGTTGGGTGGCGGCCGGGATTTGGTCGCCGCCGGGATGGGTGATTTCCCATTCTCGCTGCAGCGTGTCGGCGGGGATGGTGAGGGTTTGGTCACGGCCGTTCACCGTTACCGTCACCTGATATTCATCGGCCGGAACATCATAAGCGCGGGGGAAAAAGTAGGCACGGCCGTCGCTGTGCGTGCGCAGCGTGGCAATCGTCTGCCCGTTCACCTGCACCGCCAGCCGGGCGCTGAGGATGGGGTTTCCCTGGCTGTCGCGGACAAAAATCTGATGCCGTTCGCCCACATCCACCCGAATGACCGAAGCCCCGGAATAATCGCGCAAATACAACAAGTAATCATCCCATTGGGCGTTGTCGTCCACTTCGCCGGCGTTGAGGGCGCTGTTGGGCTGCAAAGCCGGTTCGCCGCTGGCGGCCCGCATTTCGGCATCGCCGGAAAAGGCCGGTTCGGCGCTTTCTCCTTCGACGATGACTTCGGCAACGGCCGTGTCCGCCGAGGCGCGGGTAGCGGCAACCTTGACGCCGCCGGATGGGGCTGACGGCGGTTCGCTGCCCGCTCGTTCACTGCCCGTGGCCGCATCAATGCCGCCGCCGCTGTCTTCACCGGTTTCGGTCGTTGTCGAATCGGTTTCCTTAACGGTTTCACCGCCACAGGCAGTGAGAACGATAACGAAAGTCAGAAAAATGAGGAACAAAAAGGGGATGCGCTTGTGGTTCATAAGTCTCCTCCAGGGTGCGTAAATTGTGTCAATAGGTGAGAGACGACCAATTGAGGCAATTGGTTCCCCTCCCCAAAAAGAAAACCGCCCCTACAAGTAGAGGCGGTTTTGCCCAAGCGCCAGGAGGGCGGCGCTTGAGCGATCAGTCAATGCCAGGGTCGAGGGAGGGGTAGGCATCAACCTGGGTCTAGTCAGGGTTGTTCCAGTCGCGTTTCTCTCGTGCCAGTTTGGGGGGGGGAGGAGTTCCTCTTGACCTCACTAGACTTGATGGAATAATACACCAAGAATAGAGTAATGTCTACTTTTTTGTTAATTTCCTGTCACGGAGTAATGCAGCACACCATCCATTTCATGCTCGATGACACGGCCGTCCGCAATGAGCAGGTCGAGATAGCCGATGAGCATCCACAATCCGGCGAATTGGATTTGCATGGGACGGCCGGCGTACATTTTTTCGATGAGGGCGACGGCCGTATCCACTCCCTGCGCCACCCAATCAAAACACTCTTCTTGGCGCTGGAGAATACGCGCTCGTTGTTTGGCGATGACGACGCGGTGTTGGTCGAAGGGACGGCCGTGTCCCGG
The DNA here is from genome assembly GCA_024277135.1 of Chloroflexota bacterium. GTDB lineage: Bacteria > Chloroflexota > Anaerolineae > Promineifilales > Promineifilaceae > JAJRVV01. The sequence goes on from JAJRVV010000174.1 coordinate 7,286, forward strand.
ATACACCTGGTCAATTTCCAGCGCAGCCGCCAAATCAAGCGACTCCAGAAATTTGGGCAGCGCCGGAACTCGTTTTTGGCCGTTTGGCGGCGTTTCCACCACCGGCGTCGGCGCTTTGGCCAGCAGCATGTCAGCCGAGAGAAACTGGCGCGTTTCCGGCTGGTAGAAACAGGTCTGGTGGCTGGCATGGCCGGGGGTGTGGATGACCCGCCAGGAGAGGCCGCCTATTTCCAGGCAGTCGGTCAGCGAAAAGGTGTGGACGCGGTTGGCGGGGACGGTATCGGCCGTTTGCGCGGTTTCGCGCATGTAAGCGACGACCATCTCGATCATGGCTGGGGGGACGCCGCTTTTGGGCAGAAAATCATGCTGGTAGTAGCTGATCCGCCGCTGCCACATCTGGTCCCCAGCCACCAGCCACGGCCGTCCCAGTTCCGACACCCAAATCTGGGCATGGTTCGTTTCAGCAATCTGCCCGGCCAGGCCATAGTGATCCACGTGGGCATGGGTGATGATGACCCGGCGCAGGTCGGCGGCCGTCAACCCATGCGCCGCCAATCCGGCCAGCAACGCTTGCCAGCTCGCCTCGGAACGCGCGCCGCAGTCCACCAGCGCCGGTTCCGGTTCGATGAACAGGTAAGCGTTGACCGAACCCAGGGCAAACGGGGTGGGCAGCTCAATCCGAATCGGTTGCGTCATTTTCATTGTTGGCCGCCAAATCCGGTTCCAGCACATCGGCGGCGAATAAATCGCGCGCGGACGGCCGCATCAACACCACAAGGGTGAACACGCCCAAAACCGTGCCAAAAGGCATGAACAGGGTGCTGATACCAGCTATCACCAGACAGTACATCCGGTTTCGCCGGGTGGATAGGAAGCGACCGGCCAGCGCTATTGCCACTGCCAATGCCCAGCCCAGCCCCATGAAGGCGGCGGCAAACAGCACGAAAAACAAGCCCATCAACCGGGGCGGCGCATCTGGGCCGCTGCCAAAGCCGCCGAAGAGCATGGTCAGCCCGATGGTCAGGTGGAATATAGGAAAACAGGAAAACAGGCCGATTAAACCGGCCACAATATAATGAAAAATGGAAAGGAGTGTCAGTTGTTCCCGGTCGTCATTCATCACGTACCCCCTGATCCAGAATTGGTTGCAGCGGCAGGTTTTCGTCCCGCCATAATCGGAATAAATCAATCGCCCGCGCCAGCATCCAGGGCTGGGCGGTTACATGCAATTGGTGTTGACCTGATTGTAATTCATCCAGCGAAAACCAGCATATTTCGCTGCCGGCCATGTCATCGCCCGGTACAATCGACCCGCCCTCGTAGGCCAGCAGCGAGTAGACGCCGACCATAAAACGCACTTTTTGGTCGTAGTGGAAGCTTTGGGCGTGGACGACGCCGAGCGGCCGTACCCGCACATCTGGCCCCAACTCTTCCGCCATTCCCCGCAGCGTGCCATCCTGCACCGTCTCCCCCGCTTCTAATGCGCCGCTCACCGTTTGCCATCCTTGCTGCCGGGTGGGGCTGCTCAGTAGCAAAATTTGCTCCTGCTCGTTAATGAGGATGGCTTATAGGGCGATGGGGTTGGTGGCGAACGGCCGTCCATTTTGGGCGCGAATGACCGGTTGTGGTGCAATCATAAATCGTTGAGTCTTTTGATGGTTGTGCGGTTACAAATCTATTGCTTGTCACAAACAATTTTCAGCCGCCAACAAATCAGGAGCAGACAAATGCCCCACATGATGAACAACAAGCGTTGGTTCAATTGCCGCAATTTTGGGACGAACAAATGAGGGTTTGGGCAAACCGGCTTCTGCCCAATTCGTGAGCAGGCAGTCTAATGGGGGATGCGCTTTGCTCACCTGCGAGGAGACATAAGCTAACAACAATTCTGAGCGGGTTTCGTGGTATATGCTGATAACGATGGTCGGGCGGGTTTTAACGGCCGTCAAATCGGTAAACGGAAACGGAATGAGAACGACATCACTGCGCCGGTACATTGCAGAGGTCTTTCCAGTTGTCGTAGACAGCATCATCTGGATTGTTCCAATCAGCTTCAAATGCGGTCAGGGATAACTGCTGCCAATCCATTTCGTCGTTCACCTCAGTGGAAACCACGCTGTCAAGCAGCCATTTAGCTAATAAAATTCTGGTAGATGATTAAAATCCGCAGGAGTTAAGGTTTAACAGAAAGCGTTTCCATTGCCTGCGCCAGGTCGGCGATGAGGTCGGCAGCGTCTTCCATGCCTACGGAGAGGCGCACCAGACCGGGCATGACGCCGCTGGCGGCGATTTCGGCGTCGCTTTGCCCGGCGGAAATGGTGCTGGCCGGATGGGTGATGAGGGAGTGGACGCCGCCCAAACTGACGGCCAGTTTGATCAGGTTGACCTTTTGCAGCAGGCGATACCCGGCGGCACGGCCGTCGCGCAAATCAAAGCAAACCATCCCGCCAAAACCGCCCGGCATCTGCGCTTGCGCCAGTTGGTGTTGGGGATGGGATGGCAGGCCGGGATAGTACACCTGGCGCACGGCCGGATGTTCTTGCAAAAACTGGGCCACTTTCTGCCCATTCTGGTTATGCCGCGCCATGCGCAGGCCAAACGTCTTCAAGCCCCGTTGCAACAGCCACGCCTCCATCGGATGCAGCGCCCCGCCCAACATCACATGCGTGTGCCACATCCGCCCGATTTTCTCGGCGTCGCTGACCAGTGCGCCGGCCACCACATCGGAATGACCGGCCAGGTATTTGGTGGCGCTGTGCAGCACGATGTCCACGCCCAAATCGAGCGGCCGTTGGTTGAAGGGGGTGGCGAAGGTGTTGTCGGCGGCGGTGAGGATGTGGTGATCGCGGGCCAGTTGGGCCACGGCCGTCAAATCCGTCAGGTTCAGCGTGGGATTGGCCGGGCTTTCCAGGTAGATGAGCCTGGTGTTGGGGCGGATGGCGGCGGCGAAGGCGGCCGTGTCCGTCTGCTCTACAAACGTCGTCTCAATGCCCCACTGCGGCAGCTTGCGCCGCAGCATTCGGGTCGTGGTCGGGTAATGGGTTTTTTGGGCGACGACGTGATCCCCCTGCTTCAAGTAGGTCAGAAAAACGAGGGAGATGGCGGCCATGCCGGAAGCGACGGCCAGCGCCGCCGCCCCATGCTCCAGCGCGGCCACGGCGGCTTCCACCTGCTTGGTGTTGGGGGTGGCGTAACGGCCGTAAAACTGGGGATGCGCCTCGCTCGCCATCGCCGCCGCGATCTCATCCGGGCGCTCAAAGCGAAAGGTGGCGCTCTGGAAAATGGGGCTGGAAACGGCCGTGGTCCGGTTTTCTTCATCCCCGGCATGAATCAACTGCGTGTTCAATCCAATTTCATCCTTCATCCTTCATCCTTAAATAATCACGTACCCGTCATCCAGGCAATCCAACAGCGGCAGCGCCAGACGGCCGTAATACTTCCCTACCCTTTCCCGCGCCTCGTCCGCCGTCAGCCACGCCATCTCCGCAATTTCGTCCTCCTGGCGCACGGCCGTGCCGCCCGCCAACCGGGCGCGGAAAGTGACGCCGACGTTCTTCACCCGGTCGCCGTTGGGGTAGGTGTGGTGGAAATGGGGGGCGCTGTAGACGGCGATGATCCGCTCCAGCGCGATTTCGTAGCCGGTTTCCTCGCGCACTTCGCGCACGGCCGTATGCGCCGCATTCTCGCCCAAATCGCAATACCCGGCGGGGAAAACCCAGGCGCCATTGTCGGCTCGTTTGGTCATCAGCAGACGGCCGTCGTCACGCATGATGACAGCCGTCGCCCCCACGCCGATGTAGGTGTCATGGCCGATGTGTTGGCGGACGGCGGCGATCTGGTCTTGGGGACGGCCGTTGACAAAGGGAGCGCGGAACGTGGGCGGCCCGCCAGCCAGCGCATCCCGAATTTTATCCCGATACCAGTGGGGGATGTTCAGCCCGGCCATCTCTTCCGGCGCAAAAAAGCGCACGTCATGCGACTCTACGCCATCCGCTTGCAGTTCACCGCCATTCACCTGCCCGGCAAAGCAGAAGCTGAACTGCTGCACCTCATCGCCGTTGGGGTAAGCATGGTCGTAATGGGGATCGGTATAGACGCCCACCAGACGCAGCGGCCCGGCCGTCAGCCCCGTTTCTTCCAGCAGCTCCCGCCGGGCGCAGCTTTCGATGTCCTCGCTCAGTTCCAACGCGCCGCCGGACAAACCCCACACGTCAAAATCGGCGCGGCGCTGCAGCAGGAGACGGCCGTGCCCATCAAACAACGCAATCCCGCCAAATACCAAAAAAATCTTGCGCCGCCCTACCCGCTCCCGAATCCAGCGGATATAGTTAGCCGTTACCTGTTGATTGTTGATTGTTGACTGTTTCTCGCTCATCCGCTGCCTTTTGCCTTTCCTTTACAACTACTGTACAACTCTCGCTCATGCGTACCAACCCTCAAATTCGAGCCACCCTGATTCTGGTTCTGGGCGTCATCAGCCTGGGATTTTCCGGCATCTTCGTCAGTTGGGCGAATGCGCCGGGGGCTGTCACTGGATTTTACCGGATGAGCAGCGCCGCGCTGGTCCTTTCCCCACTGTTTGTCCGCCGGATTCGCCGCCAGAAGGGGCTGCCCCGGCGGGAAGCGGCGTTGGCGGTGGCGGGCGGTCTCTTTTTTGGGGGAGACCTGATTTTTTGGAACAGCGGCATCCTGATCAGCGGCGCGGCCAATCCCACGTTGATGGGAAACACGTCGCCGTTGTGGGTGGGGCTGGGCGCCTATCTCTTTTTCCGCGAGCGGCAGAACCGCACGTTTTGGGCGGGGGTGGCGCTGGCGATGGCGGGCGCGGCCGTGATTTTGGGACGGGATGCGCTGAATGGTGTGGGGCTGGGGACGTTGTTTGGCCTGCTGGCGGGCATGTTTTATGGCGGCTATTTTTTGGTGATGGAGGCGGGACGGCGGCAGTTGGATGCGCTGACATCGTTTTGGCTGGCGCTGGTTAGCGGGTCGTTGCTGCTGCTAATCGTGTCGTTGCTCTTAGGCCAGCCGTTGACCGGGTATTCCCGCTTCACCTATCTCAATTTTGTGGCGCTGGGGCTGGTGGTGCAGGCGTTTGGGCAATTGGCGTTGAATTATGCGCTGGGGTATTTGCCCGCTTCGATTGTGTCGCCGACGGCGTTGGGGCAGCCGGTGTTGACGGCCGTACTCGCCATTCCGCTGTTGGGCCAGCCGCTCCATTTTTGGCAGGTGGTGGGGGGCGTGATTGTGCTGGCGGGGGTGTTGCTGGTGCATCGCAGCCGGTTTGTGCGATCCAAAAAGCCGAGCATTAGCAACACGGATTAGACGGATGATACGGATAGATACGGATTTTTTTATCCGTGAAAATCCGTCATATCCGTGTCATCCGTGTACCTATTTTTAAGCAAAGTGTTTGCCCAGCCAGACGGCCGTGTCCGCCAAATCCTCTTTCCGCGCCACCTCCACCAACCGGCGCAGGTGGGCCAGCCCATCCAGATGAACTGCTTCAGACAGCAAAGGGTACAGCCGGTGATACCGTTGGCCTAAAAATTGGCGGCATTGGAAATCCACCAGACTGACATCATTGCCCCAGGTCACATCCAGCAGGCGCATATCCCGCCCCCACTGCGCCGCGCCCCAATCGCCGTCGCCCGTTTCCGCATCCGGCAAAAAGTGGGCGTTCAGCCCGGTTCCTACCGAGAGCATGACTGCATCGTCCAGCGATTGACCCGCCGCCATCGCCTGCGCCAGGGCGCACATGGCCGGGTTTCTGACGACCACGCCGCCATCCACATACCCCTGGTAGATGGGGAAGTAGATGGGGGCGGCGCTGGTGCGCAAGGCCGCGTCCACGATTTTTTCGTCGGCGTCGGAACCGGGGCCGGGGAAGTTGTGGAAAAATTTCGGCTTCCAGGTGCGGAACCGGCCCAGGCCGCTTTCGGCTTCGCTGTCCAGGTCGAAGGCGGCGATGAGGACTTTTTGGGGCAGGTCGCCCAGGGTTTGGTCGCCAAAGAGCAGGGTGAGGGAGGCGATGAGGTTGGCGTTGTCGTAGTGGGCGGCGGTTTGGCCCGGAATTTTGTCGGCGGCGGCGGGGGCGTTGGCGAAGACGGCCGTGCCCGAAGCCTCATAACTGCGGGTGATGTCGGCCGGCGAATAGCCGGCGGCCAGCGACAGCGCCAAAATGCCGCCGATGGATGTGCCGGCGATCAAATCTACTTCGTTGAGAAAACCGGGCTGGAGGCCGTCTATCCGTTCCAGCAAAATAGAGGTGAGCAGGCCGCGAATGCCGCCGCCGTCGAGCGAGACGATGCGATAAGTCATGTTTTTTTCCTCAATCGGGGAATCGGTAAAAGTAATTATGTTCGCCGGTCAAAGTCGCCAGCCGCATGTGAATGGCACGGCCGTCATCCGCTTCATAAGCCACGGTAATTTTGCGCCCAATTAACTTACCCGCCAGCGCCCAATACTCTTTAGAAAAATCGGTGACATCGTGCAGCTTGCCATCCTTGTTTTCTTGGCGGCCGGCCAATAGTTCGGTGAGACGGATCACATATTTATCGGCGGCGTCTACATGGGCCAGCACTTGGGCCTGGAAGACCGCCCGCAAATAATCCTCATTGGGTAGTTTCCAGGCGAACTGAACCGCGAATGTTTCATCTTTTTGATACTGTGCCGTCGGCATTGTCCGATCAATCCTTTTGATAACTGTTTCTGCAATAGTCCAACTTACCTATTTCAATTTCAAAGAATTAGACCAATAATACCTTGTATGTTTGACGGGGGAAAACCTGAACAGTTTTAGTATGATTACAGCAGGTTGTTCCGGCTCAGGTAGGGGTGTTTATGGTGGCAGATATTTTAGTCATTGACGATGATCCAGTCATTCTCCGTTTGATGAAGCTGATCTTACAATTAGAAAACCACACAGTGACCACAGTAAGCAATGTGCCGGCGGCGTTTGCTTCCATGCAAACGAGTAAACCGGATTTGATTTGCTGTGATTTGATGATGCCGGAAATCAGCGGCCTGGATTTCTTGTGGCAGCGACGTGACCATCCGCAGTTGAAAGAGATTCCGGTGATCGTGATCAGCGGGGCGGACGAGCCGGAGCTGTTTGAGCATGCGCGTGAATTGGGAGCCGCCACCTACCTGGAAAAACCGTTTACCAAAGGGGGGTTGATGGCCAAGATTGATGGCGTACTCTTGCCGCCAGTCGCTGGATGATGGGCACGGCCGTCGCCCGCCACTATCTAAAATCAAAAACACCCGGTGATGATTCACCGGGTGTTTCATTTTGACCAGAAGGTAGATGCGTTTCTAAATGAACAATACCTGAGCGCCTTCACTCATCTCCATGAAATCAGTGGCGCCCACAACAGCGTCCACCAAATCAATGATGTCATCCTCCTTCATCATGTGCATGTCGGCGAACATGTCCACCGACATTTTACAGGCATACAATTTGCCGCCGGCGTCGGAGATCGTTTCCAGAAATTCGCTGACGGGTGGGAAGTCCAGATTAGCGATCTCTTTCTTCATCATAGCCGTCGCCATATTCGTCATCCCCGGTAATCCCCCAATGATATTCGGAATTGGCATACTGGGGTTGGCAACCGGCACAAACTTCAGCTTGTCCATCTTCTTTTTGTTAATCATGTCCAGCCCCCAGAAGGTAAAAAACATGACCACATCAATCCCTTCCATCAGCGCCGCATTCGCCAGCACCAGACCCGGATAAGCCATATCCAGCGTCCCTTTCGAGCAGATAATGCACAGTTTCCGATCAGTTTCTTCAAACATCAGATTTCTCCTGTTTATTCTATAAACGTTAAGAAAAATATTTTGGGTCGTAGTGCGGACATCCCTATCCGTCACTGGCGAGCAAGGATGCGCACCCTATCAAATTATTTTCCGACGATCTGTATCATACGTAACGTCATCAAAGAATTGCGGCCAAGACCTGCCAGGTTTTTAAGAAACCTGGCAGGTTTTTCTGACTGCTTAAATGCAGCCGCTGGGTTTTTTCAGCCCTGAAACATAGGCCACTTTCTTGGCTGGCCCTTTGGGAAATAACTTGTACAGCTCTTTGGTGGGTACGCCGCCTACTTTCGTGATCCGGCGCAGCGTGGGGGCGCTGCTTTGCGCTTCAAAGTCGCTGCGGCAGAACTCAATCACTTGCCAATGTCTATCTGTCAGCGGGGAAATGCCAATCTCGCCAGCCAGCGCTTCTGCCACTGTCTTGTCCCATTGATTGGGATCAGCCATGAAGCCGTCCTCATCAAAGGTGATGGTTTTGCCTTCAATCACGCGTTCGCTCATTTTTTTATCCTCCAAATGGTCTGCCGGGTGAACCCGGCAGACCAACGCTTTTTTAGTTTTCAGAGACGGCTCTTAACACCGTCAACGTTTTCGATAAACCTTTCTTCACGGCCGGGTCATTCAACTGCCGTAAAATGCTGAACATGGAAACATTTTCATTGGGTTCTTCTTCGCGCATGACGACGGCCGTGTTTTGCATCATCCGCATTACTTCCGGTTGGGTCATCTCTTTCACCGTTTGCAAAATCAGCACCACATTTTCGCCCAACTGGCGCACATCATCTTCCGTAAACGATTCGACAATGTTATCCAGAATCGCCATGCCGCCTTGCAGAAACGTAAAGTACCCTTTGCGTTCCATCTCATCCAACCGATTCATCATCGTCAGAAAAGCATCCTGCGACAAAGGCGTCATGTCTCGGCCCAGTTCCGCCAGACTTTCCACCTGATCCAGCATCTGCTCCAGATTGCGGGTGTTGCGGGCTAACCGCTTCGCCAGCCGCAAAATATCTTCCAGCCGCACATACTGTTCCACTTCGTTCAATTGTTCCGTTGAAAGTCGGAAAATATCGTTGGCAATGGGCGTTAAATCGCTTTTTAACTCATCCCACTCTTGCCGCCGCCGTTTTTCCAGACGGGCTTCTTCAGCCAGAAAAGCTATTTGCTCGGTGAGCCTGTCTACCTTTTGAGTCAGTTCCACAATTGCCTGATCCATCCCGGCCTCCTAATTCCACTTCCCGACCATTGACATATGGGCGGTGACGGGCATCTCTTTCCCTTTGAGCAAGATATTCCAATACATCCAGCGGAACATCATCTTGCCCCAATGGTTCATTTCCGACTCTTGCAGCAGAGAGAAGGGGCCGACGCCGGGCAGCGGGTATTTCCCCGGCAATGGTTCCACGTCATAGTTGAAATCAATCAGAATCCCCTTGCCAAAGCCAGATTCGATGAAGCAGTTGGCGTGGCCGTCAAACATGGAAATCATTTCCTGCCCTTCAATGTAGCGTAAGAAATTCTCGATGAACACTTCCGCCGCAAAATGGGCCACCGAACCCGCTTTGGAGGTGGGCAGATTGGCCGCGTCGCCCAAAGCGAAGATGTTGTCATATTGGGTGGAAAGGAAGGTGTGTTTATCAACCGGCACATGGTTCATCTCGTCGCCCAAACCGGAACGGCCGATCACATCCGCTCCCATATTCACCGGCACAACCACCAGCAAATCATAAGGCGCTTCCTGTTCGTCGTAGGAGACCAACACTTTGCGATCCGCGTCCACCCGTTCTGGATAAAACTCAGGAACCAGGTTGATATTCTTGTTATCCAGGGTGTCGCCCAGCAGACCGGCGGCGCGTGGCTTGGTGAAAGCGCCGGGCAATGGCGTCGCCAGCGTCAATTCAACCTTGTCCCGCATCCGCTTTTCATGGAAGAACCAATCCGCCAGGAAAATGAACTCCAACGGCGCCACCGGGCATTTGTAGGGCAGTTCCATGATGCTGAGGACGAGACGGCCGCCATCCCAAGTGCGCAACTTTTTAGCCAGCGCCACCGCGCCATCGTGCGTGTAAAAATCATGGATGGACTTCCGCCACTCCCCATCGGTGAGTCCCGGCGTCTCTTCCGGCCGGGGATGGGTGCCGGTGGCGATGATGAGATAATCATAATGCAGGAAGCGGTTGTCTTTGGCGATACGCACCCGGTTTTGTTCCGGCTCAATCAGTTCAATTTCGGAAACGATCATTTCCACGCCCGGCGGAATGAAATCCCGCTTAGGCTTGATGACATCATTTTCGCCGTAAATGCCAAAAGGGATAAACAAGAAGCCCGGTTGATAATAATGCGTTTCGTTCTGGTCAACAATGGTGATTTTCCATTCGTCCCGGCTCAAAACGTGGCTGAGCTTGTTGGCAACCATCGTTCCGGCGGTGCCGGCTCCGAGAATGAGAAGTTTTTTCATGGGTCAGGTTCTCCTTATTTTTATAATTGGGTCAATTGAGCGATGGTTTGCAACCGCTCAACCAATGATTTTCTTTCATCTACAATGTGAGCGATGATGTTGGCGATGCGCGGCAAAAAAGCCAGCACGTTTGCTTTTTGGTCAGGATTCAGGTCATAGACGGCTTGAAGATGCGGCGTCATGCGGCTGGCTTCTACGCCAAACGCCTGCGCCATCTGTTCCACTTCGGCCGCCGAGGGGGGCCAGGTTGAGGGGGCGATGCAGCCGGCGATCACCATGCCTTTTAGCTCGGTGTCCACCCGAATCATGCTGCGGGCGCACAACAGCCCCAGATGGCTGACGCTGAATTGGGGAGTAAGGTCAATGGCGGCGGCTAGGTCATGCCAGCTTTGGATACAGCGTTGCACTGCGTTGGGTTGTTCGCTGATGGCGGTAAATAAGCCGCATGGATTGCTGGCCTCGGTGATGGGGCTGCCGTCAATGTCAGTGACGATGATCATGATCCCCAGCAGGTCGGCGAAGGCGTTCTGGATGAGTTGAACGCATTGCATGGGCAGCAGTTGGTTTAACTCGTCTACTTTTGTGGTGGGGAGAGGGGGGGTGACGGCCGTACTCCCAACACCCGCCCCCATCTTCGCCTGAAACCAATCATCAAACTGCTGGCTGGGGAAACGCCACTGCTTGCCCACCTTAATGGCGGGCAGTTGGCCGGCTTCCGCCATCCGGTAGACAGTGGAGCGGTCTACCTGAAGCATCCCTTGTACATCTTTGGCAGTTAGCATTTCGGCCATTCGTCATCACCCGTTTGTGAAATAACAAACATACCCATATGCGAATATAGTAATATCTACTCATGATAAGCATAAGTGACAAAAGTCAGTATGGTATGTGATAAATGTCACAAGCGGCATTGACGGCAACGGATGGAATGTGTGCATTATGTGCATCATATGCAGACGATACGCACAATTAGTTGCCAATATCAAGGGTCAATTCTCGATGGCGGCACTTGCATCATCCCCCCTTCAAAGCTATCCTTTCCCCATGAACCCTTTTCACTGGTTATTCGACAAAATGTATCCGCTTATCCGCTTCATTTATGAGCGGGTTCAGGGGCATCGTTGGTTCGATCCCATCGCCGACCAATTGTGGTTGGGCGGCGCGCCAACGTATGCGCGCGATTACGATTTTCTGCGGCAAAACGGCATCAACGCCGTCGTCAACATCCGCGCCGAACGGCCGGACGACCTCGATTTCTACCAACAACATGACATCACCCATCTCCAACTGGAAGTATTGGACATCACCGTGCCGGGGCCGGAGATTTTGACGGAAGGGGCAGCCTGGATCGAGGAACAGGTGCAGGACGGCCGTACCGTTCTCGTTCACTGCGCCAAGGGACGCGGCCGTTCCGCCACCCTGCTGGCCGCCTACTTGATGAACCATCGCGGCATGAGCTTTGACGAAGCCAACCAGTTGATGAAAAGCAAACGGCCGCTCACCAAACTAGAATCCCGTCACCGCCGCCTCCTGGAATCGTGGCTTAACAATCAACAATCAACAATCAACAGCTAACAATCAACAACCGATATGGCTAAAACCAAAGTCACCCCTAGCCGAAAGCAATATCTGGACATCAAAGCCCAATATCCCGACGCCATCGTCTTCTTTCGTTTGGGCGATTTTTATGAGACCTTTGACGACGATGCCCGCACCGCCGCCCGCGAGCTGGATTTGGTGCTCACCAGCCGGCCGCAGGGCAAAAACATGCGCGTGCCCATGGCCGGCGTGCCCCATCATGCCGCCGAAAATTACATCGCCCGCCTCATCGCCAAGGGATACAAGGTGGCCTTGTGCGAGCAAATCGGGACGCAGCCGGTGAAAGGGTTGATGCCGCGCGAGGTAGTGCGCGTCTTCACCGCCGGGACGGTGATCGAGCCGGGGATGCTGGACGCGGGGCGCAACAATTATCTGACGGCCGTCTTCCGCGACAGCGACCGGTTTGGTTTGGCTTATGCCGACATCACCACCGGCGAATTTGCAACTGCGGTGATTGACGGCCGTCGCCGCCTCATCGAAGAACTGGCCCGCCTCTCCCCCGCCGAACTGCTGCTGCCCGATGGCGAACTGACCCTGGCCGACCAGGCCAAAACCATCACCCACACCCCCGCCTGGCGATTTGAAGAAGGCGCGGCGCGGCAGACGCTTTTGCGCCATTTTAAGGTGGCTTCTTTGGCCGGATTCGGCTGCGAGCAAAAGCCGCTGGCCGTCTCCGCCGCCGGCGCCGTTTTGGCCTACCTGCAAGAAACGCAAAAGGGGGCGGTGGGGCAGATTCAACGGCTGGCAACCTACAGCATCGAAGGCTACATGGCGCTGGACACCCCCACCCGGCGCAATCTGGAACTGACGGAATCCATCGCCGGCGAGCGGGACGGCTCGCTTTTGGCTGTGCTGAACCAGACGGTGACGCCGATGGGGGGGCGGTTGCTGCGGCAACGGGTGACGCGGCCGTTGCTGGACATCGCCGAACTTAACCAACGCCTCGACCAGGTGGAAACCTTCTTCAACGACGCCCTGCTCCGCGCCGACATCCGCGCCGCGCTTAAAGGGCTGCCCGATCTGGAACGGCTGGCCAACCGGGTTCTCAGCGGCAAAGCCGTCCCCCGCGATCTGGAGCATATCCGGCTGGCGCTGGAAGCCATTCCAGTGATCAGTAAACAGTTATCAGTAATCAGTGAGCGGTCTTCAGTCCCCAGTCTCCAATCTCTAATCTCCAATCTTAACCCCTGCCCCGAAACCCTTGACCTCATCAGCCGCGCCATCGCTGAAAATGCGCCTGCCAATTTCAACAAAATGGGCGTCATCCGCCCCGGCTTTTCCGCCGAACTGGATGGAGTGATGAACTCGTCGGCGCGCGCGCGGGAATGGGTGGCGCAGTTGGAGCCGCGCGAACGGGAACGCACCGGCATCCAAAGTCTCAAGGTGGGCTTCAACAAGGTGTTCGGCTACTACATCGAAATCACCCGCGCCAACAGCCATCTGGCCCCAGACGATTACATCCGCAAGCAGACGCTGACTAACGCCGAGCGGTACATCACGCCGGAGTTGAAGGAGTATGAGACGCTGATCCTCAATGCCGAGGAGCGGATTTTGCAGATTGAGCGGCGCGTCTTTGCTGAATTATGTCAACAGGTGGCGCAGTTTGCGCCTCGTTTGCTGCAAACGGCCGCCGCCCTGGCCCGGTTGGATGTGGCGGCGGCTTTGGCGGAAGCGGCGGCTAACAATGGCTATGTCCGCCCGGAACTGGCGGATGATGAGACGATGGAGATCGTGGACGGCCGTCACCCCGTCGTCGAACAGAGCCTGACCCTGGAGCGGTTTGTCCCCAACCATACCCAATTCGATGGCGACAACCGCATCCAGATCATCACTGGTCCCAATATGAGCGGAAAGTCTACGTTCTTGAGACAAGTCGCCCTCATCACCCTCATGGCCCAAATCGGCAGTTTCGTCCCTGCCAGCAAGGCGCGCGTCGGTTTGGCCGACCGGATTTTTACCCGGATTGGCGCTCATGACGAACTGCACGCCGGCCGTTCCACCTTCATGGTGGAAATGGTGGAGATGGCCGAAATTCTGAACCACGCCACTCATCGCTCTCTGCTCATCCTGGACGAGGTGGGGCGCGGAACCAGCACTTACGACGGCCTCTCCATCGCCTGGGCCGTCATCGAATTCCTGCACAACCACCCCCGCCTCAAGTCGCGCACCCTTTTCGCCACCCATTACCACGAATTGGTGGGTCTGGCCGACATCTTGCCCATGGTCGCCAACTACAACGTCGCCGTCGCTGAAGAGGGTGACAACGTCGTCTTCCTGCACCAGATCGCGTCCGGCGGCGCTGATCGCAGCTATGGCATTCACGTGGCGCAATTGGCCGGGCTGCCCCGCGATGTCATTCAGCGCGCCAACGAAATCCTAAAGGAACTGGAGCAATACGCCCCCACTGCCAGCGTCGAACCCGGCCGTTTCACCCCCAGCCAGCAAATCGCTCTCTTTCCCGAAACCAGCCCTATCCTGGAAGAGTTGGCAGAGTTGGACGTGAACATGCTGACGCCGCTGGAAGCGATCAACAAGCTGTACGAGTGGAAACGCCGCTACGCTGATAAGAAAGAGTCGTGACCGGCAAAATAAAATCAAATGGCGAATAGAGTACAAAGATAACAAGCCTTTGCGTTCCCCCTGTGCCATAGCTCAATGCAGTGTCCTCCCCTAAACCCGGTGGTATAATCTCCTGAAATTTTAACCCTGGAGTGTTGTATGGCAGACGAGACTATCCCCTCAAACTTTATCCGCACCATCATAGAAAAGCATAACGAGAACCGCCGTTTCGACGGCCGTGTCCACACCCGCTTCCCGCCCGAACCCAACGGCTACCTGCACATCGGCCACGCCAAATCCATCCTGCTCAACTACGGCCTGGCCCAGGCGTATGGCGGCAAATTCAACCTGCGCTTCGACGACACCAACCCGCTCAAAGAGGAGCAGGAGTACATTGACGCCATCGTCGAGGATGTGAAATGGCTGGGTGTGGATTGGGAAGACCGCCTTTTCTTCGCCTCCGATTACTTCCAGCAGTTATACGATTGGGCCGTCCAACTCATCGAAAAAGGCAAAGCATATGTGGATGATTTGAGCGCGGACGAAATTCGCCAATACCGGGGCACGCTCACCGAACCGGGCCGAAACAGCCCGTACCGCGACCGCTCCGTACCCGAAAACCTGGATTTGTTTGCCCGGATGAAAAAGGGGGAATTTCCCGATGGCTCCCGCGTCCTCCGCGCCAAAATTGACATGGCCTCGCCCAACATCAACCTGCGCGACCCGGTGCTGTACCGCATCCTCCACGCCGAGCATCCGCGCACCGGCACAGAATGGTGTATTTACCCCATGTACGATTGGGCGCACGGCCAATCTGACAGCATTGAAGGCGTCACCCACTCTATATGCACGTTGGAATTTCAGGATCACCGGCCGTTGTACGACTGGTTCATCGAGCAGTTGGGCATCTACGCGCCGCAGCAAATTGAGTTTGCCCGGGGCGCGCTGAATTACACCATGACCAGCAAGCGAAAGCTGCTGCGGCTAGTGAAACAAGGGTTTGTCAACGGATGGGATGACCCGCGGCTGCCCACTTTGCGCGGTCTGCGGCGGCGCGGCTTCACCGCTGCCGCCATCCGCGCGTTCTGGGATGCGGTGGGCGTGGCCAAGGTGAACAGCGTGATTGATTGGGCCATGCTGGAGCATTTCATCCGGGATGATTTGAACCAGACCTCGCCGCGGGCGATGGCCGTGTTAAAACCGCTGAAAGTACTGATTGAAAACTACCCGGAGGGGATGGTGGAAGAGTTTGAACTGCCCAACCACCCGCAAAAGCCGGAGATGGGCAGCCGGGTGGTTCCCTTCTCCCGCGAGATTTACATCGAGCAGACGGATTTCATGGAAGAGCCGCCGCGCAAGTTTTTCCGGCTGGGGCCAGGGCGGGAGGTGCGGCTGTTGGGGGCGTATTACGTCACCTGCACCGATGTGGTGAAGGATGAGGCGGGGCATGTGGTCAAGCTGCGCTGTACGTATGATCCGGAATCGCGGGGCGGGCAGTCGCCGGACGGCCGTAAAGTGCGCGGCACCATCCATTGGGTCTCCGCCCAACACGCTCTTGACGCCGAAATCCGCCTCTACGACCAACTCTTTCTCAAGGAAAATCCGGAGGACGTCGAGGAAGGGCAGGATTTCACCAGCAACATCAACCCCAACTCCCTGCAAATCATCAAAAACGCCAAAGTGGAGCCGAATTTGGCCGGGGCCAAACCGGGCGGCCGTTTCCAGTTCATGCGGCAGGGATATTTCAATGTAGACCCGGTGGATGCGACTCCCGGAAAATTGGTTTTCAACCGCACGATTGGCCTGCGCGACACCTGGGCGAAGGTGAAAAAGAAGTAAGGGACTAGTCTGCGGAATATTTGTTGGCAGGCGGGCAGGTGAAGTTTCATCTAGCATAAATACGCAATATCGCAAAAGTCGCCTGGCAACACTATTCGCGTGAAACGTAAAACGCGAACCGTGATGCCGCATACGCCAGAAATTTCACGTTTCACGTCATTCTCTGCTGACTTTTGCGGTACTGCCAAAAATCTCATGACGCCCTTGCTCCCGCACTGGGAGCGCCGTATAATTTTGGTATGCATATTATTTCTCGCAAGGCGCTCAGGGAATTTTGGGAAACACACACCGATGCTCGGAAAGCCCTGGAAGCATGGTATCTCGACACAAAAAAAGCCAAGTGGGAAACGCCATCAGATATCAAAAGCGTTTATCGAAATGTTAGTTTTGTCACAAATAATCGCATTGTGTTCAATATCAAGGGCAATCGCTATCGTCTCGTCGTTGTCGTCGTCTATCAAAAAGACATTGTTTACATCCGTTTTGTGGGTACGCACAGCGAATACGACAAGATTGACGTTACGCGAGTTTAATGGAGTAAGTTACTATGGATATTCGACCTATTAAAACAGAAAAAGATTATGAATGGGCTTTAGCAGAGATTGAAAAACTTCTTGATGTTAAACCCGACACGCCTGATAGCGACCGTTTGGACGTGCTGGTTACGCTCGTTGAAGCTTATGAAGATGAACATTACAGTATTCCGTTGCCTGACCCGATTGAAATGATCCAGTATTACATGGAAAGCCGAGGGTTGACGAGGCGCGATTTAGAACCTTATATTGGCACTCGGGCGCGAGTTTCTGAAATTATGAATAAAAAACGTCCGCTAACGCTCAATATGATTCGGAAACTTCACACAGGGCTTGGCATTTCAGGCGACGTGTTGCTTCAACCAGTGACAATTGCTGCTTGAAACTAACGGGTGTCCAGAAGCGCATCATGTTTCACATTTTCACATTGCGCCAGGATGCAGTATCTTGCCAGGGGTCGGGATGGGCAGTTGATTCGCCGTTAACGGCCGTCCCCCCACCCCTCTTCTTTTTCCCCGCCAACAACTCCAACGCCGCCGCCGCCAGCCAATCCAGATCGTCCGCCTCCGCTGGCGGCGGCCAATCCGCCATCTGCTGCGCCAAATAATTGGTGCTGGTCTGGCCGCGTTGGAAAGTCTCCTCCTGCAAAATCGCCAGCAGGTAAGGGATGTTCGTCGTCACCCCCAGCACGGCCGTTTCCCGCAGCGCCCGCGCCATTTTTTGTATCGCCTCATCCCGATCCCGCCCCCAGGTGATGATCTTGGCCAGCATCGGATCGTAGTAAGGGGTGACGGCCGTGCCCGCTTCAATCCCGTCATCCACGCGCACGCCAGGGCCGGATGGCCGTTCATACACTGAAATCGTCCCAATCGAAGGCAAAAACTGGTTGGCCGGGTCCTCCGCATACACCCGGCACTCAATCGCGTGCCCCCGTTGGCTGATGTCCGCCTGCGCCATCGGCAACGCTTCCCCGGCGGCAATCCGAATTTGCCACGCCGCCAAATCCAGCCCCGTCACCAACTCCGTCACCGGATGCTCCACCTGCAGCCGGGTATTCATCTCCAAAAAGTAGAAACCGCCCTGGTCGTCCACGATGAACTCCACCGTACCTGCATTGACATAACCGGCGGTTTTTGCCAGCGAAACGGCCGCCTCCGCCATTTTCTGCCGCAGCTTCTCATCCCGAATGACAGGAGCCGGGCTTTCCTCGATGATTTTCTGGTGGCGGCGCTGGATGGAGCATTCTCGCTCAAATAGGTGGAGGACACGGCCGTGCCCATCCGCCAACACCTGAATTTCCACGTGGTGAATTTCGGTGAAAAACTTCTCGATCAGCACGTGATCATCGCCAAAAGAGGACTTGGCCTCACGGCGCGCCTGTTGCACCGCCCCGGCAAATTCATCCGCCGACCAGACCACCCGCATCCCCTTGCCGCCGCCGCCGGCGCTGGCCTTGATCAGCGCCGGGTAGCCAATCGCCGTCGCCGCCTGTTCCAACTCGGCGTCGTTTTTGCCCGCGCCATCCACGCCGGGAACGACGGGGACGCCCGCTTTTTGCGCCAACGCCCGCGCCGCCGCCTTGCTGCCCAGCATCCGCATCGCGTCGCCGCCGGGGCCGATGAACGCCAGCCCATTCTCGGCGCAGGCGTCGGCAAAATCGGCGTTTTCGCTGAGGAAGCCGTAGCCGGGATGGATGGCTTCGGCCCCGCACTGCCGCGCAATCTGGAAGACGGCCGTCTGGTTGAGGTAAGTCTCGGTGGCGGAGGTTCCGGCCAATGGATAGCTCTCGTCGGCCAGCCGCACCCAGGGGGCGTCGGCGTCGGGTTCGCTGTAGATGGCAACGGCCGTCACCCCCAGTTCGCGGCAGGCCAAAATAATACGACGGGCGATTTCGCCCCGGTTGGCGATGAGAATCTTGTTAAACATAGGTCTACTCGTTGCTAGTTAACTGTTATCCGTTGATTGTTGATTGTTTTTCAGCCATTGCACCGCAAAGTCCACCCCTCGTCGCTGGGAAAAGAAGCGGCATTCGCCCGACCCCACCTGGCCCACACGAACCGCGCCTGTTTTCTCAAAATCCGCGCCAATGGTCGGGAAGATGTCAGAATCGAGTTCGATGTCGGGGAAAGTTTGCCAGAGGGTACGGCCGTTTTCCTGCCGCACCGGGATATTATTCGGCTCCGCTTTCGCCACCCCCGCCCGGTACTCTGCCAGATGAAACGACGTGTTGTTGCCATGCCCCACCCCCAGCAGCAACACATACCCATCCAGCGCATAAATCCGGGCCAGCGGCGAGGTCTCTCCCATCCCATTCGCCAATTCGTGATTGGCGGTAATTTGTCTGGCATATCGCCCCCAAGCGGCAAAAGAGTGCTGCGGATGGCGGCTGCGCACCACATCCGGCCAGGTTCGGAACATCTCGGCGACGCGCCCCATCCCCCGCGTCTGCGTCCGCTGCCGGTCAAACAAGGGCATGGTGTCGCGCACCGTCTGCTGCCACGATTTGGGCACGGGCGGGTTTTCCCAATTCGCCGGGTCGGACAAACCGGCGGAATGGGTCGGCATCACCAGAGCGCCCTCGGCCGTCAACACATCTTGCAAGGCGTAGATGACGGCCGTCGGCCCGCCGTTCACCCATCCCAGCTTGCTCATAGCAGAGTGGACGATGACCGTCATCCCGGCCTGCAAGCCCAGAGCGCGGAAATCGGCGGCCAGGCTGGCGCGGGTGCGGGGATGGTCGGCGTTTTTGATGGCGTCGGCTTCGCTCAAGTCGCTCGTTCCTGTAATTCATATTGCAACAAACCGCAACCAAGTCATCTTTCTCTTTATAGCGATTGTTCACTGACAAGCAAGAAAAGTGAAAACTTCATGGACGAAATCACTTTGCCAATTACGGCCGTTTCTGGCGAATGACCTCAACTCCGCTCGCCCGCATAAAAGCTTTGCTAGGTTACCCTTTATCATTAAGTCTATCTCCGATAATTTGTAATTCCGCTGAAGCTCCTCGTTTGATTCTACATTCCCATATCCTGACAACAAACCAGTTCCTCTTAGTTAATTCCTCAGTTACCTGACAGTCACGCTTCCTGTTTCTCTCAATCTTATTATTCCAGTAGTTGGCATTGTCGATAGGTTTTGTATTGCGGCAGTCATGACCGTGCCAAAAGCACCCATCAGCAAACACAACAATTCTGGCTTTGGGAAAAACGAAATCAGGCTTACCAGGAAGATCGTAGTTTCTACGCCAGCCTTTTATACCTCTCCCCTTGAACAGTTGAATTAACGCTAGTTCTGTGGAACGGTTCCCCTTAGATTTGACCGCTCTCATTATCTTAGAACGATCACTTTTTGATACCACGTCAGTCATGGTAGTGAAATTATTCCTGTAGGCTGTCGTTTAAGCAAAGAGCGTAACAAAACCGACTTTGGGGGCGTAATCGGTACACGTATCATGTCCTGAAAGCTGGGCGACGTTTTTTCACTATCTGATACTGGACCAGCAAATAGCTCACCCTTTCTTAACTCTATCAACCCCTGTGGGTTTTTGTAACTACTGCCATAGGAGAAGGAAAGAATATTAACCTCATCGGTATGATCCGAGAGAAATTGACGTACATTTAGGGCTGTTGATGAAGAAATATAGGAAACGAGGGTATCTTGTAATACCCAAATCGTTTTCCCTCCCCATGCTAAACTCACTTCTGATTTCACGATCAATTGACTAACCATTCTAGCCCACACTTGTCGATAATTTATGCCTGGACCTTTATGCGGTTTACCTAATAGCGCATCTTCAAAGGCCATCGGTATTGTAGTGCGCTTCTTTTTGTTGCCCCCAGATGTACTAGATGTCATCACTTCGACGACAACTGGATACTCAGTTGGGAAATCATCTATGTAATCAATACCGTTTCGCCTTGACATCGAATAACCAGATGATTCAATCAAATGGCGAATTTGCGACCACCGATTTCCAGTAACTTGTTCAATTTTATGCTGATCCAATTTGGTCAACGGCATCAACACATAATCAAAAGTGTATTGGAAGGATTTTTGTTTATTGCGATACGTGACCCGCAACTCTGACCATACTCCAAGTCGAGTTCCAGATTGGTAACCAGTGTGTTTCAAAAGAAATCGTTCGGAAAATCTTTGGTTTACTCTTTGTCCTGTATTACTTTTGGCAAGGAAAAAGAGTCGCCGAGGACAGACTATCCAGGGTGACTGTTCAGGTTGCAACTGAAGAGAGCATAATCCTGAAGGAATAGAGGCGCGATCATTAAAAAGCTCAGCTAGTTTAGGGTTGTTTTCCAGGTTAATGTTCGATAAATATCTGTTTCCCCCTCCGTCACAATTGGCTCCCATAAATGGGCATTGGGCGTTTTTCGATTTTGTAGGGCTTCCTGCGAATTATCGCTTAAAGGGTAGCCAAAGAGCTCGAAGATTTTTGACATGTTAATGCTCGATAGATTTCTTGAGCTAAGTGTTTAGCTACGGGCGGTGGAACTGAATTGGCAATTTGCCTATATTGATCCAAATTACGCACCCGACCTGATCTACCACGAATAGGACCTTTTAATAAATAATTATTAGGAAAACAATGAATCCTCATATATTCGCGCGGAGTTAAGTAGCGATCCTCAAGAGGATGAAAAAATATTTCCCCACCACGCAAGGTTTTCGACGGCGCAAATCGTGATGCCCGCAAGAATTTTGTCGTATCTTTCTTGGTTAACCCTTTGATTTGTTCTTTTGGCAAATGTGTTTGCGCAGCCAAATAAGAACCTTCAGGTACGCCGTGTATTCTGAATCTGTCTCCTTTTGGGGTTGGATCAACATGGCTATCTTCTCGTTGCTGTCCATTTTTGTTCTTAAGTTCAGGGTCTCCCAAGTCCTGAATTACGTCGCCTACAGTAACATATGGCTTTAGATCAGTAAAAAGTGCGGGTTGGCTAGTATTTATATGTGTTGGTTCAGGGAATTTGAAACAATTGAATTCTTTGGTGGCAATAATAAAAACCCGCTTCCGTAACTGCGGAATGCCATAGTCTGCCGCGTTGATTACCTTCCATTTAGGTAGATAGCCTAGCATTTCTAACTCATTAAGTAATAATTGGAAAACTGCGCCTTTTTTACCTTGAGTGCCTCGTGCGCTTAGCAGGCCTTTAACCTGTTCAATAAATATAACTTTTGGTTGAAATATTTCAGCAAAACGAGTCATCTGAAATAGTGATAACCCGCGCTCATCTTCAAGTCCTTTTTGTTTCCCAATTTGGGAAAAGGATTGACATGGTGGGCCACCAAACAATAAATCAAGATCACCCGTGAGTAAATTAAGTTCTTGCATAAGTTCGAATGGCCTGATATTTCTGATGTCGGCTTCTATTACTGTAGTTGCCTGATTTTCACGCTTGTGAGCGGCACGCAACGTTTCGCAACAATATGGATCGTTCTCAATATCCGCTAAAATGTCAAAGCCAGATGCCAAGACGCCTAGATCCATGCCGCCAGCGCCAGAAAACAAAGACAATGCTATGTTTTTTTGTGATCTTAATCCATTCATATTTACATTATAAACTATCTTTACTAAATTAGCGCAGATGTGTGTAACAAAGTTGGTAATCTAACTGCGTCACCTATGCTATCTGCGAATAAAAATTAGCGTACATTTGGCGAAAAAACTGAGTAATCCATAATTCGGAACACGGCTCACAGATTACTTTTCCAGAGAGGGTCTCGTTTCTGCAAAAACGCGCTCATCCCTTCCCGCCCCTCGTCGCTGGCGCGGCGGCCGGCGATCATTTTGGCCGTAAACTGGCGCATCTCCGCCTTGGGGCGATGGGCGACGGTACGGATCAGTTCTTTGGCGGCGGCCTGCGCGCCGGGCGCGGCCTGGAGCAGTTGCCGTACCCGTTCGGCCACTTTGTCGTCCAGTTCCGCTTCGGGGACGACGTGGTTAACCAGACCGATGGCGCGGGCGTGGTCAGCATTGAAGCGTTCGCCGGTGAGGAACAGTTCACGGCCGTGCCCCACCCCAATTTTCGCCAGCACAAAAGGAGAGATGACCGCCGGCACAATCCCCAACCGGGCTTCGCTAAAAGCGAATTTGGCCCGGTCAACGGCGATGGCGATGTCGCAAACGGCGACCAACCCCACGCCGCCGCCGATGGCGGCGCCGTTGATGCGGCCCACCACCGGCTTGGGGCAGCTATCAATGGCATACATCAAATCGAAGATGGTTTTGCCGTCGGCCACGTTTTGGGCGAAATCGTAATCGGCAGCGGCGCGCATGGTGTTGAGATCGGCCCCGGCGCAGAAGGAACGGCCGTTGCCCGTCAACACCACCACCCGCGCCTCAACACGGGCAGGCAGATCATGGAAAACGGCCGTCAACGCCCTAATCATTTCCGGACTCATCGCGTTATGCGTCTTCGGCCGGTTCAGGGTCACAGTCAAAACCGGCCCATCCTGCCTTAATTCAATCACGTCATTCATGGCAAACTCCCAAATAAAAGACCCGCCTGCCATTCAGCAAGCGGGCCTAATTATCTTCAATTCCCCGGCAATCACCAAGTCAGAAAGTTAATGGATGAATTCATCCTTCATCCTTCCGCCTTTGATTAAACCGGCATCTCATCCATCGCTGGCGTACTATCCATCGGCTCATTCATCAACGCCTCAAACTCATGTCGATCCAACGTCTCGATTTCCATCAACTTATTCGCCAGATTTTCCATCTTGTGCCGGTTCTCCCGGACAATCGTCAACGCCCGATCGTAGTTATACTCCAAAATCTTCTTGACTTCTTCGTCAATCAGCCGGGCCGCTTCCTCGCTGTATTCCCGCTGCCCGCCAAAAAAAGCCATCTCCCGGCCCAGGAACGGATTGCTGCCGCCAGCCCCATATGTGGGCAGCCCCAACTTGTCCGACATACCATACTCCGTCACCATCGCCCGCGCCGTCCGCGTTGCCTGTTGCAAATCGTTGGAGGCTCCGGTGGTGATCCGGCCAAAAAATACTTCTTCCGCCGCCCGGCCGCCCAACGCCATGGCAATTCGGTCTTCAAAATACTCGCGGCTGTAGACAAAGCGGTCTTCCGGCAAAGGCATCACATAGCCACCGGCCCGGCCGCGCGGCACAATGGTGATTTTTTGAATCGGGTCGGTGTGGACGACGTGGAAACTGACGACGGCATGGCCGGCCTCGTGGTAGGCGACCGTTTCCTTATCCTCCTCGCTCATGACCCGGCTCTTCCGCTCCGGCCCCATTACCACCCGGTCAAAAGCATCCTGGAATTCCAACTGGCCTATCGTCCGTTTGCTGCGCCGGGCAGCAAAGATGGCGGCTTCGTTGATCAGATTTTCCAGATCAGCGCCAGAGAATCCGGCCGTCAGCCGCGCCAAATCGGAAAAAGAAACTTCTTTGGCAATCGGCTTGCCTCGCGCATGAACATCCAGAATCGCTTCCCGCCCTTTCACATCCGGCAAATCCACATATACTTTGCGATCAAACCGGCCGGGGCGGAGCAGAGCCGGGTCTAACACGTCGGCCCGGTTGGTAGCCGCCATAATGATGACGTTGGTTTCGTTGTCGAAGCCATCCATTTCCACCAAAATCTGGTTGAGCGTTTGCTCGCGTTCATCGTTGCCGCCGCCCATACCAGCGCCTCGCTGCCGGCCGACCGCGTCAATTTCGTCCACAAACACGATGGACGGGGCCGCTTGCTTGGCTTTGTCGAACAAATCGCGCACCCGGCTGGCGCCCACGCCGACGAACATTTCCACAAACTCCGAGCCGGAAATGTGGAAGAAAGGCACGCCAGCCTCGCCGGCCACCGCCCGCGCCAGCAATGTTTTACCCGTTCCCGGCGGCCCCACCATGAGCACCCCTTTGGGAATCCGCGCTCCCACCTGGACGAATTTTTCCGGCTCCTTCAGGAATTGAACCACTTCCACCAATTCCTGCTTTGACTCTTCGACACCGGCCACATCGTCAAAAGTGACGGTAGGCCGGTCGGCGTCGTTTAAGTTTTTGGCGCGGCTGCGGCCAAAGCCAAAAATGCTGTTGCCGCCGCCGCCCTGCATCTGCCGGAAGCCCCGGCTAAAAATCCAGATGAGCAGAATCACCGGGCCAACGGCCAGCAAGATGCTGAAGAAATTGTTCCAGGCAGATTGATCGTTAATGCGTAAATCCACCCCGTTGTCCCGAAGTACCCCTTCGGTCACTCCGTAAAAGAGCAAGGTTTCTTCTAAACTGCTGCGGGTGTCGAGGGTGGTGGCTATCTCGCTGCCGTTTTTCAACGTAAGCTGCAAACGGCCGCCCGTAACGACCACCTCATCTACCTGACCCGATTGAATGCGAGACATGGCATCAGGTAAACTAATTTGTTCCGGCCCGTTAAATTTTCCGCTCAGCCACAACTGCAACCCTAGAATAACGGCAAATATACCGAGGATCCAAACCCAGGTTGGTACGGCCGGACGGGGTTCACTTGGTTGATTATCCATATTATTTCTTTCGTTCTCCTGTCGAGCGAAGCGTAGTAGCTCCCTGTTTTCGCTAATTGATGGGCCGTATTATTTCCTGACCCTATTCCTTTGGACTAAATGGTACAGTGGGTTTCTTACTTGCTGGACGACCCACATTTGTCCCAGACCCTCATTCTTACATTAACCGTATTGGATTCACATTAACGAATCGGTGATGTTCATGAATGAATGTCAACGCATTGTACGTCCAATTCAAACTGGTTTCAACCAGAGAATGGGGGGATATAGACACCCTTAATGATTTTGTACCGTTCCCTGACCTGACGACCCGCTTTTCTCAATTGTTTTTCCCCTGCGAATCGTTGACAATCCGTGTAAAATAAAGCTGATGCGATCTCAATACAATAACGCGGCCTGGCAGCGCCGTTCGCCCGGATGGCTGCGCTGGTTACTCCGCAATTTGCCCATCGTCCTCTTTTTCTTGTTGGCCGTCACCGGTATGGTAGCCGTTTATCTCGCCTTCAACCCGACCGGGGGTGATGCTGAGTTGATTGCCGCCGCCGTCGGCTCCGGCGGCGATTTGTCGGCGCCGCTGCTGAAAATCGCGCCAGAAAAGCCGGTGTTGCAGCGGTTGGCGCAAAGCCGCCGCCCCGTGCGCGTGGGCGTCATCGCCGGGCATCGCGGCTTTGACAGCGGCGCCGTCTGCGCCGACGGGCTGACCGAAGCCCAGGTCAATGAAACGTTAGCCAACCAACTGGTCAGCAATTTGCAGGCGGGCGGCATCCGGGTGGATTTGTT
Organism: Chloroflexota bacterium; assembly: GCA_024277135.1. GTDB lineage: Bacteria > Chloroflexota > Anaerolineae > Promineifilales > Promineifilaceae > JAJRVV01. Next base: position 33,376 of record JAJRVV010000174.1, read on the forward strand.
GGATGAATTTGATGAACGGCTGAACAATTACAGCGGCACGGCCGTTATTTCCATTCATGCTGATTCGTGTGCTTATGTCAATGATTTGGCCTCCGGCTTCAAAATCGCCGCGTCTCAGCAAGCGGATTCCAGCCGCCTTTTCACCTGTATGGAGCAAGCATACCAGGCCGAAACCAACCTCTTTTATCACGCCAACACCATCACCGGCGATATGGTAGATTATCACGCCTTTGGCCGGATTGCCCCCGGCACACCCGCCATCATCATCGAGGTGGGCTTTTTGTACCTAGATCGAGAATTGCTAACCACTGATTCGGAACCAGTGGTCTCTGGACTGACAAACGGTATTTTTTGCTATTTGGACAACCAGGGGTAGCTAAAGGATTTTCCGATGCGTGACACGAACGCCGACTTATTACACCAGGCCAAACAAGCCATCAAGGCAAAACAAAAGCTGCCGGCCCGCCGCCTGCTCCAGCAAGCTATCCTGGCTGACCCACGCGATCATCGGGCGTGGGCGTGGATGGCGGCGCTGGCGCCATCGGCCAATGCCGGCATGGATTACATCCGGCAGGCGGAGAAATTAGCGCCCGACGACCCGTTTGTGCAAAAGGTGAAGGGATGGCTGGACAAACAAATACGCCCCGCGGCCACCGCCGCGCCCGCCGTCCCCCCAGAACCCTCTGCTGAACCTGAGTCGGTTGCCGCACCCGTTCGTCGTTCCTGGCAAACGGCCGTCATTTGGGGCAGCATCGTCACGTTGATTGTGATCCTAGTCGGCATGGGCAGCGTGGCGCTTTGGGGCTGGCTTTCCCAACCAGATATGGCAGCAGCAGAAACGGCCGTCCTACGCCAACCGATTGAGACCGACCCATCTACCAACCTACCAGCCGCCCGACCGCCGGCAGCAGCCACGCCGCCATCCAGCCGGCCCGAACCAACCAATGAAGCGATTGGCGTACCGGCCAAAAATATCGCTGCCAATCACAACCAGAAAAACTCACCGCGCCCCACCTGGACGCCCACGCCAATCCCCACCAACACCCCCCTCCCCACGCCCACCCCTGTTCCCACTTTCATCAGTCCTAATAATAGCAAGCCGACGTCACGGCCGTTTGGCGTGGGCGCTAACGAGCGCTGGGTGGACGTAGACCTGACCCGGCAAACTTTCACCGCCTACGAGGGGGATATTCCGGTCATGACCACCCTCATCTCCAGCGGGCTGCCGCAATATCCCACCGTCACCGGCCAATTCCGCGTCTGGCTGCGCTATGAGAGCCAAACCATGGACGGCCGTCGCCTCGGCTACGACTACTACCTGGAAGACGTGCCCTACGTCATGTACTTTTACCAAGATTACGCCCTGCACGGCACCTACTGGCACAACAATTTCGGCACGCCCATGAGTCACGGCTGCGTCAACATGCGCATCGAAGACGCCGAATGGTTGTTTAACTGGTCCCAACTCGGAACGGTTGTCAACGTTCATTACTAAAGGAAAGCGCTATGCCCATCAGTCGCAACCAAGAGGGAGACAACGTCATCTACACCATCACCGGGCCATTCGACGTTGAAACCGCCAACCAGTATCAAGATATGAATGCCGAGGATTACAACATCATCGGCGATGCGCTGGGAGCCATCATAGATTTTCGACCGATGGACAAAGTCACGGTTTCTGGCCTGCGCGCCATCCAGCGGCGGCTGCAAGGCGTTCGGTTTGACACCCCGGTCGCCTTTGTGGGCAACACCGAAAGTATCTTCATCACCTTTTTGCGCGGACTGGAAGCGTTAACCAGCCGGGGTAAAAGCCGTTTTGGTTTTTTCGACAACATGAAAGAGGCGGTTTCCTGGATTGACGCCTGGTACGTCACCCACCAAAAAGATCGGAAACTGCTGCGGGGACAAGTCACAACAGAGATAAAACCTCTAAAACCCAACACGTAACTCTGCCCAATTACAGGAGAAAAAGAAATGCCATTAGACATTATCATCGGCGCGCAATGGGGCGATGAAGGCAAAGGACGTATCACCGATTTATTGGCTTCTCAGGCCAGCATCGTGGCCCGGTACAGCGGCGGCGACAACGCCGGTCACACCGTTACCGTCAAGGGCAAGATTTTCAAGCTGCACCTGATTCCATCCGGCATCATCCACCAGGATGCACTGTGCCTGATTGGGGATGGCGTGGTCATCAATCCCACGACTTTACTGCGGGAGATGGATGAGTTGGCCCAGCGGGGAATTGATGTGTCGCCCAACCAATTGCAAATCAGCCGGGGGGCGCATCTCATCACCCCGGCGCACATTGCTCTGGACAAAGCGGCCGAAGCCCGGCGGGGCCACGGGGCGATTGGCACCACGCTGCGCGGCATCGGCCCGGCCTACACCGATAAGGCGGCGCGGTCTGGCCTGCGCGCCGGTTTGCTGGCCGATCCGGAAGGATTGGCCGATGCCTTGAGCCAGCATGTCGCCGCTAAAAATGAAATTTTGACCCGAATTTATGGAGCAGAGCCGTTGGATGCGACGGCCGTCGCCGCCCAATACGCCCAATTTGGCCAACGATTACGGCCGTACCTGGTAGATGGGCATGTGGTAGTACACCAGGCGCTGGCCGACGGCCGTGCTGTTTTGGCCGAAGGGGCGCAAGGCACCTTCCTCGACCTCAATCACGGAACCTACCCCTTCGTCACCAGCTCCCACCCCACCGCCGGCGGGGCGCTGGTCGGTTTAGGCGTCGGCCCCAAACAGGCGCGCCGCGTCATCGGCGTGGCCAAAGCGTTCACCAGCCGGGTGGGCGGCGGCCCCTTCCCCTGCGAACTGGCGGGAGAGACGGCGGCCCGGCTGCGCGGAACCGGCGAAAATCCATGGGATGAGTACGGAACCACCACCGGCCGTCCCCGCCGCGTCGGTTGGCTCGACCTGGTGATGCTGCGCCACGCCGTCGCCATCAACAGCCTCACCGAACTGGTGTTGACCAAGCTGGACATCCTCAGCGGCCTGAAGGAACTGCCGCTGTGCGTGGCTTATGAATTGGATGGGAAGCGCATCGCCCATTTCCCCACCGACCCGAATTTGTTGGCCCGCTGCCAGCCCATTTACGAGAAGCTGCCCGGCTGGGAGTACGACATCACCCAGGCGCGCGCGATGGCTGAACTGCCGCCAACCGCCCGCCGGTACATTGATTTTGTGATCGAAATGCTGGACATTCCCATCAGCGTCGTTTCCGTGGGGCCGGGACGAGAACAGACGATTTTTATGTGAACAGGAAGTTTTATGATTACCGACTACGACAGCATCATCATCGGATCAGGGGCGGGCGGATTGACGACGGCCGTGGCCCTGGCACAGGCCGGCCAAAAAGTGTTGATTCGGCAAATTGTGGGCGGCCGTCTGCGGGATTTGCTGAACCAAAATGGGCCGGAATTCCCCATCTACCCGTCTGAGGACGTAACCCAATGGCCGGAACATTTGCAACAGCGGATTGCTAACCGACGGCAGTAGCGGGCTTTCTGTTCTAACGTGGGGTTGAATTAGCCGAATTCAGGCTACTTTGGCTAATTCATTAGCCAAATTCATGGTAATCTAAATTTCCCACTGGAAATGAACCAGGTAGCTGATAAAGTAAGCGCCCTGCCATCTGTCCACGCCAACCACCCAGGTTCCCCAATCAAATTCATCCCCCTCGGCGGCGGGGCGGTAGAATGAGACGTAATGGGTTTGCTGATAGCCGTCGGGCAGGCGCACGATGCCGGCGGTGCTGCCGGCCAGGATTTCGTCGCAGGCGGTTTCGGTGGCGGGCAGCAGGTCTTTTTGCAGGTCGGGCAGGATGGTTTGGCGGAAGGGGCCGACGATGGTTTGGCCGCTGCCATCTTCTACCCCCCAATCGAGACTGACGCTGCTGCTGAACAGGTCTGCGATCTCCTCTGCGGTGATGATGACGCCAGGGTTCCACCAGGCGGTGTGGATGCGGATGCCGCGTTCGGGGTGGATGAGTTGGGCTAATTGACGGCCGTCTTGCTCAGCAATGGCCGCGCGCAAATCCGCCAGCAATTGGGTGACTTCCTCGTCTTCACAGAAGTTGACGGCCGTTTCCGTGAGAAAGCGACTGTTCACCCATCCATCCAACCCATCAGCCTTGATGGGAACCCAGGTGGAGGCCGACACCGCCTGCCCGGAGCCGCTCATCCTGATGCCGCCCGCGTCGGGCGCCAGTTCGCCGACAACGCCAAAATCAACGCCGGGACCAGAGCGGACGTTGAGCGTGTCGTCGCTGGTGACGTAGGCTACCTGGTAGGTTGGGGTCTCGCTTTTGGGGCGGGGGGTGGCGGTGGATGCGGGATTGACGGCCGTTTCCCCGGCATCAATGTCGCGGGGGATGTTGTTTGCATCCATGGTGGGCGCGGCGGGCAAGCCGCCAGTCAGATCGGCGGGAACGGTGGCGGCGACGATGGGGGTGGGCAGCGTCAGGTCAGCCGATTCTTCCGGCGTCCCTGGCGCGCAGGCGGCAACGAGGAGGATGAGTGATAATGTTAAACCCAGGAAACGGAACTTGAATTTCATGTAAAACTCTCCATTTTTCGGCATGTTTTGCCCTTACTGTAGCAAGAAGCGGGCGGAGATGACCACCAAAAAGCTGTGAAAACGGCCGTGCCGCCACGAAAATATGACGTTAAAATGAATCTGGTAGTTCCGCAGCGGGAACGAAAACGGCCGTCCCGGCGTCTGGAACATACAATTTGGTAAAGGAAGAACGAGATGAACAAACAAGTTTTGGAATGGATTGTGCTGGTTCTGCTGGGCGCGATTTTGCTGACGGCGTGCGGCGGTAGCGCCGCTGAACCGGAGGCGGCCGAGTTAGCAGATGCGTTCACCGCCGAAATTGTGGCGGATAAGCCGGAACCGACGGCCGTGCCCACAGTGGCAGCAGTGGCAGAGGTGGATGAGTCGGAAACGGCCGTTCCCGCTCCAGAAGTGGGGGCTGTCATTGCCGGCGCCGACACTGCCGCCATCGCCATCACCTCGGAGCTGGCGATCACCCTGCATCGCAGCGGCGGCTTTGCCGGACTGGACGAGACGTGGCACATCGGAACGGATGGCTGGCTGAGAGATGGACAAAATGAGGCGTTGAGCCAGGTCAGCGATGAAACATTGGCGGCTTTAGCCGCTCAGGTAGATCAGGCGGATTTTTTCAATCTGGCCCCGGAATATCTGCCCAAAGATACTTGTTGTGACCGCTTTTTCTACACAGTTACCGTTAACGATGGCAGCCGCACCCACGCCGTCAACACCATTGATGACGCCCCCAATGCGCCGGATGGGTTGTGGATGTTAATTTCGGCCATCATGACGGCCGTGAATGAGACGCCGTCGCCCACCGAGCAGCTCATTTGCTAACGGCCGTCGCCACACGTTCCAACACCGCCGCTTCATCCACCACCCCTTCGATATGGACACGGCCGTTGATGATGGTGTGCGGCAAGTAGGCGGCCGAATAACGCATGGCGGCGGCGGGGAACTGGTCGGACATGATGAGAAAAGCCCGCACCTGGGCATGATTGACAGCCAGGCCAAAGGCAATTTTCGCCATCAGCGATCCGGCTTTGTCGTCGGCGGCGGTCAGGACCTCGATGTTGACATCTTGCTGCAACTGGCGCAGCTTGATGCGGGTCATCGGTTCCAGGGTTTGGCCGCGAAATGAAACGACTTGCACGGCCGTGATCAATGACGTTAACTGATACCCCTTGGGCCAGCCGATCAAACGCGCGCCAAAATCATGCGTCTCCCCATCCCGCTCCCCTTGCACGCCAATCACCGGATAGTATGGGTAGTTCACCCGGCGGGGAAACAGGCGAAAATGGATGGTTTCAAATTTATCGGCCAAAGCGCGGCAGAGGACGGCCGTTTCCCGCTCCGCCTCGCTCTCGTTTTCGCCCCCCCACATATGCAAATGCACCGGTTCCGGCAAATGCCCTAGGAAATCCGGTAACTGTTCCCAGGTTTCTGCGTCAAAAGGATGATTCGTCGTCATTTACTAAATACCTCTGGGGGATTTATAATCTGCGGGCGAAAAAATGACAACCTTTGGAGAACATGACGCCCCTTTTTATTGACCTGCGCCGCCAGACGCGAACGTGCAGTTACCAGGCAAGCCAAAATACCGATCAGTTCACCAACCGAGCCAAAAGAGAGCCATCAAGCCATAGGCGGCCAACGGCCGTCCTTCACAGTAACCTGTCCAGCCTTCTTTGTCCAAACGGAGGACAAAGATTACAATCCTTCCCAAATAAATTACGAATGGAGGTAACGATGAGCCAAACCGATGAAAACCTGCATTTTGAAACCCTGACCGTCCACGCCGGGATAGAACCAGACCCGGTCAGCGGCGCGGTGATGACGCCGATTTACCAGACCTCGACCTATGCCCAGGAAGACGTGGCCGTCCACAAAGGGTACGAGTATTCGCGGACGGATAATCCCACCCGAACCGCTTTGCAAAACTCGCTGGCGGCGCTGGAAGGGGGGCGGCACGCGCTGGCCTTTGCCTCTGGCATGGCGGCGATTGACACGATATTGCGATTGATCAAACCGGGCCAGCACGTGCTGTCGGGCAATGATGTGTATGGCGGCACGTTTCGGCTTTTTAACAAGATTTTGGCGGATTATGGCATTGAGTTCACGTTTGTGGATACGACCAGCGTCACGGCCGTAACCAACGCCATCCAACCCAACACCCAACTGGTCTGGCTGGAGACGCCGACCAACCCCATGCTGCGGCTGACGGACATCGCCGCTGTGGCCGAGGCAGCGCGCCAGGTGAGGGCTTGGTTGGGGGTGGACAACACCTTTGCTTCGCCCGCTTTGCAACGGCCGTTAACCCTGGGCGCTGATTTCGTCGTCCACAGTACCACCAAATACATCGGCGGTCATTCCGATGTGGTGGGCGGCGTGATAGTGTTGAATGACACGGCCGTGTACGAACAGCTCAAATTCCTGCAAAACGCCATCGGCGCCGTGCCGGGGCCGATGGACTGCTTCCTCACCCTGCGCGGCATCAAGACCCTGGCTCTGCGCATGGCCGCCCACTGCCGCAACGCGGCACAAATCGCCCAATTTTTGGCCGACCATCCGGCCGTGGCCGAGGTTATTTATCCCGGTTTGGAGAGCCACCCCCAATACGAATTGGCGCGGCGGCAAATGTCCGGGCCGGGCGGCATGATTTCTTTCATCCTGCATGGCGGCGAGGCGATGGCGCGGCAGGCAGCGCGGCGGACGAAGCTGTTCACCCTGGCCGAATCGCTGGGCGGGGTGGAATCGCTCATCGAACTGCCGGCGCCGATGACCCACGCCTCGGTGGCCGATTCGCCGCTGGCAGTGGATCCGGGGCTGGTGCGGATTTCGGTGGGGATTGAGAACGCGGGGGATTTGATTGAGGATTTGCGGCAGGCGTTAGCGTAGCCGGTATGCAAGTATGCAAGTATGCAAGTATGCAGGTGTGCAGCATTGTGACTTGCAAACTTGCAGACTTGCAACCTCGCATTAAACGATGAAGTTACTACAAGCAATTGGATCGCTGTTTCGGGAGACGGCCGTGCATTGGAGCCGGGATCGCGCTTCCATTTTGGCGGCGGGATTGGCCTACTACGCCATCTTTTCCCTGGCGCCCTTGCTGGTCATCGCCATTGCCGTGGCCGGGCTGGTCTTTGGCGAAGCCGCTGCCCAGGATCAAATCGTGGACATGATTTCCGGGAGTGTAGGGCCGGAAGTGGCGGTGACGATTCAACTCATCATCAAAAATGCCAGTCAAAATAGTTCTGGCGTATGGGCGACTGGGTTGAGCATCGGCCTGCTGCTGTTGGGCGCGTCGGGGGTGTTCAATCAGCTCAAACGCGCCCTGAATACCATCTGGGGCATCCGCCCCGAACCGAAAAACGGCATCATCGCCCTGCTGAAAGCGCGTGCCCTCTCTTTCAGCATGGTGTTGTTGGTCGGCTTTCTGCTGCTGGTGTCGCTGGCTTCGCGTACGGTGATGGCGGCGTTGGATGCGTATTTGTCGGAATGGTTGCCCCAGTTGGCGCAAATCTCGCGGCTGGAATTTCTGGTCTCGCTGGGGATGATAACACTGCTATTCGCCATTATTTTCAAGAGTTTGCCGGATGCCTCTATCGCCTGGCGGGATGTGCTGTTGGGGGCCGGGGTGACGGCGCTGCTGTTCGGGTTGGGCGAGTATTTGATCGGCCTCTATTTGAGCCGGGGGGTGGATTCGCCATACGGGGCGGCCGGATCGTTGGTGGTGCTGCTGCTGTGGATTTATTACTCGGCGCAGATTTTACTGTTTGGCGCTGAGTTTACCCAGGTGTATGCCAATAAGTATGGGTCGCGGGTACGGCCGTCGCCGCAGGCGGTGTGGGTGAATGGGGATGCGCTGCCGCCAATGACGCCACTGCCGGTTGAACCGCCGCCGACAGCGCTGCCCACAGAGATGGTTGTCACTCCCAATCGCCCGCTTTTCCGCCAGATCGCCGCCGGTCTGTTGGGGGTAGCCGCCGGCCTGTTCCTCAGCTACCTCTCCAGTTTGCGCGGCAGGCAAAAGGATTAACATAGAGATTCTCGGTTAAACGAAAATAACGCACAGGGTGTTGTTTCCATCTTCTGATATAAGCACTTTACCAACTGAATCGAACCCGATAGCTAACGCCGTTGCGCGTAAAATTGATCGGCACATCGTATAACTCTGCACAAAGTCGCTCATAAG
>JAJRVV010000175.1 GCA_024277135.1 Chloroflexota bacterium
CGTCTGGAAACCCACCCCGACGGTATCATCGTGGGAGAGATGGGGTCTGGAAAATCTTCCATCGGCGCGGCTATTGCTGCTGGCATGGACGCGGGGCGCGGCGCCCGGCGAACTATCGTCCTCTGCCCGCCCCACCTGGTAGACAAATGGCAGCGCGAGTTCAAGGCAAGGAGTGCAATATGCCACCCCCAAATATACGGACTTATTGACTGGTGTGGCTATTAGCATGGCCGAGGTTGGTCAGGCGTGGCAGAATGGCTATGCTGAACGTGTCATTCGCACCATCAAGGAGGATGAAATCGACCTTTCTGATTACGAGGATTTCGACGATGCCTGGCAGTAAATTGGCATTTTTATTGACCATGTGTACGCCCACAAACGTATTCATTCGGCGCTTGGTTATCTCACACCTGCTGAATTTGAGGCCCATTGGAAGCAACAACGCCATTAACGGCCGTCTACCAACATTAATATGAACTAAGAAACCTCATTTTTGTGTCCAGAAAAGCTAGACCATTACAGAGGTGAGTGGCCGCGGAGACCCACCGGACAATAGGCTTACACACTTAATTGACCGATGGTTCACTTAACTTTGTCCCTCTTCCCAAGGGGAAATTGTCGTGCTGTGGATTTGGAGTTGGCGGTAGGGTGGTGTAATCTCTGATGCGCTAATGATGCAACCCACAAAGACCAATGGCTGAAGCAACCTTCACTATTATACTGAGAAGCAATAGGAAAGTTCAAAAGAGAATCAGTACCACAGTGCCATATTCTGCTCTTTCTCGCAGGATTTGATGCTTATTTCACGGATAAAACCAAAGCATCCACTGAAAAAGGTCTGCAAAACAGCGGGCAGGTGTATTTGTGCCGCGTTGTCTTGGTTACGAAATGGGGATGAGGGTGAGCCGGGTGGGTTCTTGCACCAGCAGTCCGGTGCGGTGGGGAATGGCGGACACGGCCGTCAACCCCGCCAATGGTTGGCAGAGCATCGTTGGCTGCAGAGCCAGGGGAAGCGGCGAATCCACGTCAACCGCTTCCGAGAGGATGCGCTTGAACCGCCCGTCGGCGGCGCAAATGGCAATGTCCAGCCGCTCTTGCCGCCGTCCCCGGATTTTGCGGATGAAGGCCAGCCCGTTGGGATCGAAGGCAATGGCCGTTTCCATCACACTTCCTCCCGATAGAAGCGGCGGCAGCGTCAAATCCAACGTTTCCCCCCGCTTGTTCACCACAAAATACCGGTTTTCGGCAAAGACGCGGTGAACCCCGGCGATCAGGTCGGCATGGGGCGAGGCACAGAACATCGTTTGCCGTCGGTGGGCGGTGGCGATGGCGTCCTCCACGTAAAGCCCATTTTGCACCCGCCCGCGCATGATCCAGGTTCCGGCGATGCGGTAGAGATGGCGAGGTGTGGCGGCGAAGACGGCCGTATCCCGAAACAGTTCCGTCTCCAACATCGCTGCCTGTTGCGGCTGGCGGCCAGACACATCCAACAGCAAAATTTGGCGGCTGCCGGGCGGGTTCACGGCGACGAATTGACCGAATAGACTAAAGCGATAGCCGAGACGTCCGGTGAACAGGGCCACCTCGTCCAAGACGCCGCCCACGCCGGCGCGGATGAGGCGGAATTGGTGGCCGGCGCGGACGATGACATGGAAACGGCCGTCAGGCCGCAGCCCCACCTGTTCGATAAAGCCATCCACATCTAACAAAACCTGTGGTTTTCCGCCGGCGCCGACTGGCTGGCGGCGCGCCATCAGTTGGCGGCAGGCGGGGCAGGCGTGCCGTTCCGATGGGTAGGCCAAGCCGCAGTCGGCACAGGAGATGAGACTGGCCTGGTATCGCTGCAACAACGCCGCCGGGAAGGGAGGGCGCTGTCCCTGGTTGAAAACGAGGTGCAGGTGATGCAGCAAATCGTCGGACAGGGTGGGTAACGGCCGTGCCATTTGCGGGTATTTGACATCGGCGTGGAGGATGCTGACGTTGGCTTTGGCCCGCGCCTCTAACGTTTTAAGTTGGCGGTGAACACCGCCATAAGGATGGACTTGCAGCAAGCTCTTCACCAAAAGGACAAAGTAGGCGTACCAATCCGTTTCCGGCGAGAAAACCGGCCGTTGGCTGAAATCGGCCACAGTGTAAAGCCGGGGGTCGAGAAAAGGGGGCGAGGCGACGGGGCAGGGACGGCCGTTGAACTGGTAGCTGTCCACGTCAATCCAGGCGGCGGAGAAAGCGTGCGGCGGCGAGAAGGTGAAGAAAAGGTTGCGGTCGTTCAAATCGCCGACGATGACGCCGGATTGGTGCAGGCGGCGCAGCGTGGCGTGGATGTCAAGGAAAAGCTGGGCTGCGTCGCCCGTTTTCAAGTTGTTTTGCCGCCAAAAAACGGGGCTGCTCAACTGTTTCAGCGGTCGGGTGTCGGCCGGCAGTTTGGGCATTTGGAAGCCGAGGACGCGCTGCTGCCCATCCATTGCCAGGGCGCAGGGGCCGAGGATGGCGGCGGGCAGGCGTTGGTTGAAACCGCCGTCCAGCCAATCGCGCAGTTTGGCGGCGTGTTGGGGCAGCGGGGTGTGGTACAGTTTGACGGCCGTTTGCCCCAAATCAAACACCATCCCTTCGCCGCCGGATTGTATGAGCTGGGCAGGTTTCAGGTTGACCCGCTTTTGGTTGAGATAGATGGTTCTGTTCATGTTACTAATTGCTCATTGCTCATTGTTCTTTGCTCATTGCTCATTGCTCCGCCACCAAACGGCCGTGCCGCCATCGTCGTCGAACAAATCGCGGCGGCGGGCCAGCACATTGACCCGCCGCTGCAAAGCCAGCGAGTCCGCCGGCTGCGCCAACTGCGCCAACTCCGCCGCCTGCCAGCCGTCTGTGGCCACCGCCAGCCACTCGATTTCGTCCGGCTGCGGCGCGAAAACCAAGTTGAAGCCATCGCCCATCCCTTCGCCCCAAAGCCGGTAGGCGAGGTAGTCCGGTTGATTGCCGCTGTCCAGGGTGATGACGCGGCCGTTGCAGCAAAGATGCCCATCGCCCAGCCAGAAGAAGACGGCCGTCTCCCGCGTCTTGATAAAGCCCACCAGCGTACACAACAGCCGGGTGGCGATAAACGCCTGCCGAGCCGCTTCGTCGGCAAAAGCAAAGGCATTCGCCAGATTCGCCAGAAATTCCAGACTGCTCCGGTACAAATCATCCAGCAGCGCCTCCACCTTTTGCTCATTGCTCATTTCTAATTGCTCATTGAGAAACCCGGCGGCAAACGTCCCCAGCAGATTGGCGCCGATTTCGTTGTGGGAGGGGGCGGCGCGGCCGCGTCGCCGAAACTTGGAACCGCACCCATCCAGCGCCAGACCAAAAGCTGTGTCCGGGGCGGGCGCGCCGGTGATGGCGAAATCGTGGCAGTTTTGTTGGGCGATCCGGTGGGAACGGCCGATGACGACGGCATGACTGAGCATGAACAATCTCCATAAGTGTAATAAGTACACTAAATAATAGTGTATAACGAACGCTTTGTCAAGCCTTTCTGGAGAGCGTTGTCAGTTGTCAGTAATCAGTAATCAGTTGTCAGTAATCAGTCGGTGATTTACACTGGTAACTGAACACTGCACGCTGCACGCTGCACGCTGCACGCTGCACGCTGGAGGAATATCATGAAAACACTGCTCGTTTTACGCCACGCCAAATCAAGTTGGGGCAACGCCAATCTGACGGACTTTGAACGGCCGTTGAACAAACGAGGCAAACGGGATGCGCCGCGCATGGGGGAACTGCTCAAAGAACACGATCTGACCCCTGATTTGATCATTACCTCGTCGGCCGAGCGGGCGTTGGCTACGGCCGAAGCGGTGGCCATGGTCAGCGGTTATGAGCGGGAGATTCGGGTGACGCGCCAATTTTACCTGGCAGAACCGGCAGCTTATTTGCTGTTGTTGAATGAGTTGGGAGCGGAATACGGCCGTGTCCTGGTAGTGGGCCATAATCCGGGTGTGGAAGACCTGGTGGAGTTATTCACCGACATATGGGAGCGGATGCCGACGGCCGCGTTAGCCCACATTGAACTGCCGATTGACGATTGGGTTGAACTAGACGTGGACACACAAGGCGAGTTGCGGAATTTATGGCTGCCGCGCCAGATGTAAAGTAGACTCAGGAGGTCTGGTTTTGGCAGCGAATTATCGCTATGATATATATTATTTTTTCGTATCTTCTCAATATTCAGCGGAGACTTGACAAGTTTTTCCATACGTTCTCGTGTAAAACAAAGCGCCTTGTGAAACTTGTCAAGTCTTTTCCACGATTTATTGAGATGATACTA
>JAJRVV010000176.1 GCA_024277135.1 Chloroflexota bacterium
GCCGGCCTGGGCGACGGCCGTCATCACCGCCGCTTTGTTCGTGATGTCCACCTCCGGCAAATCAATGCCGCTGACCTGGTGATGGGTGAGGGCGGACGTCAACGCCGTCCCCAACTGTCCACGCACCCCGGTAATTAAAATACGCATAAATTTTCCTGAATCACGTGATGTGGAACAAAATCTTTAACCTATCGTTGACCGCTTTTTGCTGCTCCTCAGACAACCGCCCCAATTCCCGTCGAATGATACGAGTAGTCGCCGTCATCATACGATGCAGCCGCAAAACGGATGAAACCCGCAGCCCTGAACCTTCAAAATCAGCGTCTTTTGTAGAGATTAACAAATCCGTTTCCAGCAGCGTTTCTGGAACCTGACTGGAGATAAACGCCAACACAACATGCCGATGCTGACTGATAGGATCGGTTAGACACACAGCCGGGCGAACTTTATCGCTGGATAAATCATCAAACGGAAACGGCACGAGAACGACTTTATGCTTCGTCATTAAACGGCTCTCCGTCCGTTGCGGAGTAAATATCCTCTTCCAGGTCTGCCAAAAAGGCGAAGGCGGGATTACGCGACGCTGCTTGCAGCCATTGAATTTCGTCTACCTCATCATCCATCGGCGACAAAACAATCACCCGGACGCGCCTGGGGCCAGAAAAGGGGAGAGAATCATCCAGCTTTAGTTGATTATGCTCATCAACCATGCCACTCATTTCTATTGCAGTCATCGGGATTTCCATACCACTGCCTCCACTTGTCAGAATATGTTTCTCCTCTCAGTATAATTGAGAAACTCGTTCAATCCAACGTCTATTGGGACACGGATGACACAAATTTCAAAAATCCGCTCCAATCCGTTCAATCCGTATACCAATTCTTTGCTTTTCGGCTGACAGCGTTGCCACCTGTTCCGCCGCCCGGTAGCTGGAACGCGCCAGCGGCCCGCTTTCCACCCAGTGGAAGCCCAACTCGTAGCCGATCCGCTTCAAATCCTCAAACTCCTGCGGCAAATAATATCGCTCAATGGGCAAATGTTTGCGGCTGGGCTGCAAGTATTGGCCGATGGTGAGGATATCCACGCCGCAGGCTGCCAGATCGCCCATCACCGCCACCACTTCGTCAAACGTCTCGCCCAGGCCGACCATGATGCCGCTTTTGGTCAGGCCGTTGGGTCGCATTTTCTTGGCGTTGGTCAAGGTGGCGATGGCCCACTCGTAATGGTCTTGCGGCTGCACCTTGCGGAACAAGCGGGGGGCGGTTTCCACATTGTGATTCAAAATGTCGGGGCGGGTATCCATGACGATTTTGAGCGCCTCCTGGCTGCCTTTGAAGTCGGGGATGAGGAGTTCGATGGAGCAGCCGGGCTGGACTTGGCGCACCCGCTCAACCACCTGGGCGAAGATGGGGGCGCCGCCGTCTTTGCGTTCGTCCCGGTTGACGGAGGTGATGACGACGTGTTTCAGGTTCATCGCTTTCACCGCCTGCGCCACCCGCTCCGGCTCAGTCCAATCAATGGGCAACGGCCGTCCCGTCTGCACATCGCAAAAGCCGCAGCTCCGGGTGCAAATGTTGCCCAAGATGAGAAATGTGGCCGTACCCGCCCCCCAACATTCGCCCATATTGGGGCAGTGGGCTTCTTCGCAGACGGTGTGCAGTTCCTTGCTGCGCATCAGATGTTTCAGGTTTTGATAGGTTTCGCCGCCGGGGACGCGCACTTTGATCCAGGACGGCCGTCGCCGGGGGCGGGACGTTTCAGATTGAACTGAATCCAGTTTGACTAAAGACACAAAAACTCCTTAATCGGCAGAAATCAGAGGGCAGAAGGCAGAAATGCCGGGTTGGTGCAACTGATTTCCGTTTGAAAGACTTTTTGGAATGCGGCGACAATGTGCGGGATGAGGTCAGTCGTGGGAACCAGCCGTCCCAACACTTCCGCCATGTTGGTAACCCCATACTCTTGAATGCCGCAGGGGATGATGCCGTCAAAATAAGACAAATCGGTGGTCACATTTAGGGCAAAGCCGTGGCTGGTGATGCCCTGGTTGTTCACCCTCATGCCAATAGCGGCGATTTTGTGGGGGCCATTAGGCATATCCACCCAAACGCCAGTGTAGTTCTCCAGCCGACGGCCGTCAATGCCATACGCAGCCAATACCCGAATCAACACTGTTTCCACATCTTGCACATACGGCCGTATCTGGGACAAACCATACCGATTTGGGTAATTCTTCAAGTTCAGGATAGGGTAGCCTACCAGTTGGCCGGGGCCGTGAAACGTGATGTCGCCGCCACGATCAACCATGAACACCGCGATGTGGCGTTCAGCTAATTCTGCTTCGTTTAACAACAGATTTTCCAAATGGCCGCGCCGTCCCAGCGTATACGTCGGCGGATGTTCCAACAACAAGAGTTTATCAGCCAGATCAGGATTGGCGGCTCGTTCCGCCACCAGGTTTTTCTGCCATTCCCAGGCGGCGCCATACTCCACCTGTCCGGCCCATTCAATTTCGATCATAATCCTAATTTTAACAAAATGAGGGGGTTTGGCTATGCGTCGTGGGGGAATCGGTGGGGGAGGTGGGGCGCCGGGGTGACAAAACAACAAAGTTTCCCTGCCCCTAGCGCGAAGGCGCGAGAATTCAATGTTGACAGCCGGTGAATGTCGTCCTATCCTTAAAAATCTTGGTCAAGATTTACTTAACACCGCATATGCATTTTTTATAAGGATAACGTATGCGCTGTAACGCGCACCATGGCTAAAAATGACTCCCGCACCTTTTCCCAGATTAGCGTTCAAAAAATTACCCGGTGGAGGTTGATTTAATTTTCATAATTGACCCGATCTGACGATGACGGCCGTCATCTCATCGCCAACGCTTGCTCTGGGTCAATGGTGGCGAGTTGTTTTCAAAAGGAAAGTTTTCAATGGCTGGGGCAGTCTCTCACAAACTTAAGAATTCTTTTGAAGGGGCATTAGCCGGTGGTGGTGATCCGGCCACATCCCCCCTCTACGTTTTCGGGCCATTTTTGAGGCTGATTATCGTGGCCGGGGTGGCGCAAATCACCTTTGGCGCATCCGTGTGGCTTGTGATCCTCACCATCGCCATGGTTTCAGCCATGTATCGCTTGGTGATGAGTTGGGTCACAGACGGCAGCGGCGGCAGCGGCCTGAGTGAAGAAGAGTTTGGAGGATGGGCTGTCAAGATCAATGCCGCTATCACCTTTGTGGAATATACGCTCACCTTTCTGGTGAGCATGGCCGCCATGGTGACGTTCATCGCCGACCGCGCGCCAGCCCTCAATGAACGTGTGCTGGGCATTCAATATCGGACTTTTGTCGCCATTGGCCTGAGCATTTTTACCGGATGGCTGGTGAATCGGGGGCCAAAAACGGCCGCGCGCGCTTTTGGCCCGGCCACGTTCGGCGTGTTGGTTTTGTTGTGGGTGATGATCGTCGCCACTATTTGGAAGCTTGGCTTCCATTTGCCCGACTTTAATCTCCAGGCGTTTTCCAGAGAATATCTCTTTGAATTTACGCTGGGCGGGTATGCTCGTATGCTGGCGGTGATGACCGGGATTGAGGTGTTTGCCAATCTGGTTGCCGCTTATGAGGGGGATGCGGCCGTCAAAAGCAAAAAAGCGTTCAAAAGCCTGCTCATCATCATGGGGTCAACCGGGGCCACCATGCTCATCGTCGGTCCGGCCATCTATCGGGTGACCGACATTCACAACACCGAGGTGTCCGTCTTTACCCAGACGATGGACTATCTCTTACCAGCGCCGTTGCCATTCATCGGAACACTCATCGGCATTGCCGTGTTGCTTTCCGCATCCGCCGCCAGTGCACAGGGGTTGCAAAACCTGGCGCTTGGCCTGAAAAGCCGCCACTATGTCCCCGCATTTATCGGCGAGATCAACCAATTTGATGTGGCCGATAAGCCGGTCTGGATTCAAGTAGGCATCTGTTCGCTTTGTTTTCTCCTTTTTGGAACCAGCGAAGAGACTTATCTGGCCATTTATGCCGCCGGCGTTTTTATCCTTTTGAGCATGACCGGCTGGGCCGTGATAAAACGGCTGATTCGCCAGGTGAGGGCCTCTTTTTCAATGACCACATTTGGGATGATTTTAGGCACATCCCTGGCAGCTTTGTTAACAACCGGCGCAACGATCATTATTTTTGAGGAACGGTTTTCAGAAGGGGCCTGGACATATTTCTTGTTCATACCCGTTCTTTACGCCGTTTTTTCGTATTATCGAAAAAAGCTCGGCCCGCCCAGCCAGATCATGGAGCAGTTGGGCAAGCTGGAACATGCAATGCAAGGTGGGTTTGGCTTTGGGCAGGCTGAACCGGCCCTGGTAACTGCGGCGGCTGGTGGCGTCGGTGAGATCGGTCAGACGCCGCCACCAGTTGAGATTCCGTCAGCGGCTATTCCGGTGCGGCCTCTGCAGAAAATGATTCGTATTAAGCATGTATTAATTCCGCTCGATGGTTCCCTGTTTGCCGAACATACCTTACCGGTGGCTCAGGTGATTTGTCAAGCCCATGATGCCCGGCTGACTTTATTGGCCGTTTTGCCGATGAAAGGCTCTTATCTGGCGCTGTCTCCTCCACAAAGTGAAGGTGGTTCTCAATTTGAAGCAGGAAGAAAGGAAAAGGAAGAATATCTGAGTCTGGTGGCGCAACGGATGAAGGAGATGGGAGTAGATGTGGATTATGTGATCGCGGACGGCCACCCGGTGGCAGAAACGATTAACAGCCTCTCGCGTGAGATTCAGGCCAATATGGTGATTATCAGCACACACGGCCGTTCCGGTATCAGTAACTGGTTGATGGGCGGCGTCGCCAACAAAATTATCCAGCTCGTCAACCGGCCCACCCTGGTTATACGCCCCGTCAAAGAGCCATTAACCCTCTTACCGCCGCCGCAAATCAAACGCATCCTGGTGCCGCTCGACGGTTCTGAGATTGCTGAACAAGCCCTGGCGCACGCTTGTGGTCTGGCGACCGCTTTTAAGGGGGAAGTGTTGTTGCTGGCTGTGCCGGAAGTGCCGGATGCGGCAATGTATGGCTCAATGACTGATCTAATTGCCCAGATGCGCGCTCGAGAAGAAGCTAAAAGCATCCAATATCTGGAAAGTCTGACCACGCGCTTGCAAGAAGCAGGGGTTTCAGCCCAATCAATTGTGACCGGCAGTAATCCGGCGCATACCATCATCT
The DNA here is from genome assembly GCA_024277135.1 of Chloroflexota bacterium. GTDB lineage: Bacteria > Chloroflexota > Anaerolineae > Promineifilales > Promineifilaceae > JAJRVV01. Next base: position 5,225 of record JAJRVV010000176.1, read on the forward strand.
CTGTCAGCGAGTCGGCCGCCGTCGATCTCATTGTGCTCACTTCTCATGGTAGGGGAGCTGGGGTAGATCGCTTGCTTATGGGCAATGTTGCCGAGCGAATCGTCCGCCATACCCACCGCCTGGTTTATTTGGTGCCGGTTCACAAAAAACGCGCCCCAAGTTGATGAGAGGTTTATCGGGCTGTTCCTGCCCCTTTACGTTTTTTGTTTTCCGTTTTAGACTACGTCATGCAGATTGATATTTTGACGCTGTTTCCTGAAGTGTTCCCCGGCTATTTCAACGTCAGCATTCTCCAGAAAGCGCAGGCGGCGGGACGACTTGTCATCCGCCTGCACAACATCCGCGATTATGCGGCGGGCAAGCATAGAGTGACGGATGAACCGCCATACGGCGGCGGCGGCGGCATGGTGTTGAAGCCGGAGCCGATTTTTGCGGCGGTGGAAGCGGTTATAGGAAGGCAAAAGGCAAAAGGCAGAAGGCAGAAAGCAGAGGATGATCACCTTGTCACCTTGTCACCCGTTCACCATGTCATCCTCCTCTCGCCGCAGGGACGGCCGTTTACCCAACAAATAGCCCAAGAATTGGCTGGGCACGAACGGCTGCTACTGATTTGCGGCCGGTATGAAGGGGTGGATGAGCGAGTACGGCAACACCTCGTCACCGACGAAATTTCCATTGGCGACTATGTACTCACTGGCGGCGAATTGGCGGCGATGGTGGTAGTGGATGCCGTGGCCCGGCTGCTGCCCGGCGTGTTAGGCGCCGAGGGCGCGGCCGAGGCGGACAGCCACGCCACCGGCCTGCTGGAAGGGCCGCATTACACCCGCCCAGCCGAATTTCGCGGATGGGACACGCCGGAGGTGCTGCGCTCCGGCCATGCGGCCAATATCCAACGGTGGCGGCGGCAAGCGGCATTACGCCGCACCTGGCAGCGACGGCCGGATTTGCTGAGTACGGCCGTCCTCACCGAAGAAGACAAATGGTTTTTGCGAGTATTAGCAGAAGAAACGGTGAGTAGAGAGGGGGAATGACGGCCGTTGTATGCAAATTGCTTGGTTACAAACCAGAATCAGTATTAGACTCTTCAAACCTCAACAAAGGTTGTTGTATTGATAAATGAGTTACTTGAGAAGAAAGCAACTCGTTTGAGTCCGTATCAAAATTAACGATCAAAACTTCTTGATTCAAAACACGTTTTGAGTCATTCTTCTTAGTACGCATACCCGAAAACGATCTAATCGGAACGATGCGATAGCCTGAGTACATTTGGCGTACTTCAGGTGTGTCATACGAAGAAAGCATCCATTTGCACTGTGTATCTGATAATCGGATGGCTAATCTATTGTGGTCTTCCCAATCCTGCATATTATGTCTATAATTACATCCATTATTAGGGTAAGGCGGATCGAGATACATGAAGGTTTTAGGGCCGATCATAACGGTCAATGCACTGTTCCCAGCTCAAATTTTCAATAATAACGATGCGAAGACGGGCGTGGATAGGTTCCAAACGTTTGCGTAAATGCTTTAATACGCCAATAAGACGACTACCATGCCCACCATCAGATATGCTCGTCTGAAACCGGGGGTAATTTAATTCTCCCCCCCATCCAGCCATAATTAGGTAATAAAAACGATGCGCGCGCTCTAAATCAGATAACTGGGAAGGGTCTAACCGCGCTAACCGTGTAAATTCAGCGCGAGACACCAATTCCCAATCAAAGGAGCCGATCAACTCCTCAGGTTTATGTTTGAGAACATGAAAAAAAATTAACAAGCTCTTGGTGTATAAGCCATAAAATCAACGCCTTGTCTCTATTGGAGACATTTTATCATGATTGTTTCTACAATGCAAGGTTTTGCACAAATGTTCTTCTTTAGTATAAACCTATCAAAGGGTGTAAGGCAAGCAGAGAAAAATAGAAAATAACCGATGGAAAGATTTGGCGAGAAATTACGGGCGATAAGAAGACATCATGGTGTAACTTTACACTGGTTGGCGGATAAGTTAGGATATTCAACGCATAGTTACATTAGCGAACTTGAATCGGGGCAAAAGGCGCCTACGGCACAATTTGTCCTAAAAGTTTCACGACTGTTCCAAGTCTCAACGGATGTTTTATTAAAAGATGAATTGGAATTAGATGTGGAAAAATCAAGGATCGTAGAATGAGCGTCCCTTTTGTCGATCGGCCGCCAACTGATGCAGAAATCGAAAAATTAAGGTTGATTTTAAGCACCTATCAAGATGGCAGCGGGATGCTGCAAAGGGAGGGGGGACAAACATTGCCGGGTTGGCGTGATTTTGAACGCTCTGTGGCAGCGGCATTTTCAGGAAAAGCGCTTGAGAGCAAATGGATTTATGATGTGGTTCTGTTGAGTCAAAAAGATGATGTACAGATAGGTATCTCCTGCAAAATGCGAGGCACATTGCGGGACGTCGCACGAAAAGGCCGGGTAACGATAGAGCTTTCTAATGCTTCGGGTGAGTTTTGGGATTCAGTGAAATTAAAAGGAATTACTCAGGAGAATTATCATCAACAGCCTGATATTGTGGGAGCGACGCTGATAGAAGTGGTCGAGAGGTGGCATATAAATGTAGGGCTTGATAATGGCGGCTCTATTGATAACGCTCGAAGCTTTTACTTGTCACTCCAATGGGAGCCAAAAACAGGAAATTATCAGTTATTTCAATATCCCGTTGATTTGCCGGTCTATGATGATTTAGCCCGGGAGGTAACTGGCAGACGATTAGTTGGGCGAGATCAAGAGGGCGTTTTGTTTGAATGGTATGGCTTGTCTGGCGGTCAGTTGAAGTACTACCCTTTGGTTGAACTAGCTAACTGGCGCTCTGAAGTTTTTTAGCTTGAATTATTGCCCGATGATTTGGAGGTTGGTTTACAGCATAAGGCAGCGCTGTATTTTCCAAACAAGTGGCCTGATAGTTGATCTTTTTGGGTCAATAGGGGATTGTGATGCGTGGTTGTTTGCAAGTTGTGGCCGGATTTCTGGCGTTTGTGTTTGTGGCGACGGCCGTGCTGGTCCTGGTCGTCGTCAATTTGTTGCAGATTGTGACTGATCGAGAGTTGATGAAATCCTCACTCGATTTGGGGCCGCTGATCACCGAAGTGGGACCGGTGCTGCTGGTGGAAGAGATGCGGCGCGAGGCGGCAGCGCAAGGCGTGGTGGTAGAAGACATTGACGCTGCGCTGTTGCAAGAAGCGGCCACCACAATTGTGCCGCCGGATTGGATGGACGCCCAGGTGGATGCGGCCGTGGACGCTTTGTTCAATGCCCTGGAAACGGGCGACCCGGCCACGGCCGTGGCCCAATTTGATTTGCAGCCCGTCATCCAGCGGTTCCAGGGAGCGGAAGGGCGGGCAGCGGTGGAAATCATCCTGCAAAGCCTGCCCGCCTGCCCCGATCCACAGCCGCAGTTTGATTTGGCGTCGGGCGACCTGGAAATTCGAGGCTGTCTGCCCAAAGGAGTTTCGGTCAGTCAGGCGACGGATATGGTGCATACGGCCGTCGTTCAAACCATTGAGGAAAACCCGCAGCTGCTTGACGAAGCGGGACAGGTCGAAGTCAACTTGTTCCAGTCGGAGCAAATGACGCCTGAAACCCGCCAGCAGCTTGAGCAAACATCCCGCCTGTTCCGGTTTGGGCAAAAAGGAGCCTGGCTGTTCTGGCTGATCCCCTTGGGCTGCTTGCTGCTGATCGCGCTGCTCGCCGTCCGCTCGTGGGGCGAATGGGGGCATTGGTGGGGCTGGCCGCCGCTCATTGCCGGAGGGATTGCTCTGGTTTTCGTAGTACTCATCCCGGCGGTGATGCAATGGCTCTTCCGGGCAGCAGGGCCGCCGCCGGGCGCGTCGGAAATTGAGGTTTTGGCGTTGCAAGGGATACGCGATTTGTTTGACCCGTTGACGGCCGTCTACCGGCGGCGGGCGCTCATCCAATCCGCCATCATGCTGGTCGCTGGCGTGGCCATGATTGTGCTGGGATTCGTCGGTGGCAACGGCGACAAGGATGAGTTGGGCGATTGGGGATTAGAGGATGGCGACGTGTGAAAACATACTGCCAGTAACCAGTATTCAGTATTCGGTATTCAGTAGCAAATTACCAGAGGTCACGCCCACTGAACACTGATTACTGCTCACTGAACACTGATACCAATTACCGTTTCCCCACCAAACTCACCAGCGTAATTTCCGGCGGCGCCATGAACCGGATACGGGGCGCGCTCAATCCTTCCAGCCCTACGCCGCGGCTGACGTAAAGATGGGTACGGCCGTCACGGTACAGCCCCATCACATATTGTCGCCCCAACTGGGAACTGATCAAAATTGGGCCGATGAACGGCAGGCGCACCTGCCCGCCATGCGTGTGGCCGCACAGGTACAAATCCAAGTCATGCCCGGCCGCCTGCGGCATCAGCTCCGGCGAATGGTAAAGCAAAACCTGGGGCACGCCGTTGGGCGCGGCCGCTGCCAGCCGCCGTAATCGCTCGGCGTCGTCGGGGATGTGATGGGTGCAGTCCATCCCCAGAATCACCAGGGAACGGCCGTCCCCCAACTCCACCTGCCGCCAATCCTCTCGCAGCAACGGGATGGGCAGACCGTCAAAAATCGGGGCCGCCATCTCCCGTAAATCCACCGGCGGGCTGCCCAGCACGGCATACACCCCATACGGCGCGGATAGTTGGTTTAATAGCTGCCGCACCTGGGCGTGGGTTTTGGCGTCCCGGTTGTAGGACAAATTGACATAATCGCCGGTGATAACGATTAAATCAGGTTGGGCCGCCGCCGCCAGTTGCAGCAATTTCTCCTCCCGCCGCGTCAGCCGCTCCACGTGAATGTCGCTGATGTGCAGCAGGCGGATGGGCAGCGCGTCCGGCGGCAGCCGATCCGTGGGCACGGTCACTTCTGTCATGGACAGGCGGAACGGTTCGATCAGCGTCCCCCAAAGCAGCAAGGCCGTCCCCAAAAGTTGGACGAACAAGGCCAGCCCCAATGCCCAACCCACCCCCATCCAGCCCGCCAGCAGTCCGATCACGGCCGTCACCACCAGGCGGGGGATGGCCAACGCCACAAACTGACTTTTCCAGGGACCGAAGGAAATTTCTTTGCCGGGCAGCGCCCGCAGCACGGCGCTGTCCGCCGCCAAAAACAGCCATTGTCCTGCGCCCACCCACACGGCCGTTACGAAATCATCTAACACCAACCGCCACAACCAACCCACAGCCAGAGCCGCCCCCAATCCCAACCACATCACCAGCCAACCCGGCCAGCGATTGGGCACATTCATGCCCACCAAAAAATAATGGGTGAAGCTCAATTCCAGCGCGTTTTTGCCTGATCTATGTTTTGATGCCAATCGTTTACTCCTATGCTTGATGTCCGCCCGATTATAGCCGATGTGGGTTACGGCCGTGCTGACGCCATCTCGCCCATTGCCCGCCGCCGCGCTATAATTCCACCAGACAAACTAACGGACGCTCGCCCCACAAACGTCGGCCGCCCGCGCGCAAAAGGGAAGCTTATGAACCCCAAATACCCAAACCGCATTCATTTAGCCCATCTACCCACCCCGATTGAACCGCTGCCTCGCCTGACCCAAGAGCTAGGCGGGCCGGAACTATTCATCAAGCGGGACGATCTGACCGGTTTAGCCACCGGCGGCAACAAAGCGCGCAAGCTGGAATTTCTGGCAGCGGACGCCATCGCCCAGGGCTGCGACACGCTGATCACCACCGGCGCGCCGCAGAGCAACCATTGCCGGCAAACGGCCGCCGCCGCCGCCCGCGCCGGCCGCCGCTGCATCCTGGTTTTACGCGGCGAAGCCCCTGTACAAACAACCGGCAACATCCTGCTGGATACGCTCCTCGGCGCTGAAATTCGGTGGGCCGGCGCGCGCGACACGGCCGACGTGATGGCCGAAGTCGCCGCCGAATTGAAAGGGCAAAGCCGCCAGCCGTACCTCATCCCCCTGGGCGGCTCCAACGTGCTGGGCGCCACCAGCTATGTGCTGGCGATGCAGGAATTGATGGGACAACTGGAAGCGGAACAGCTCCATCTCGATTTCATCGTCTTTGCCACCAGCAGCGGCGGCACGCAGGCCGGTCTGGTGCTAGGGGCGGAAGTGTACGGTTTTCAGGGGCAGGTGTTGGGCATCAGCGTGGATCATCCGGCCGACGCGGTGCAAACCCAGGTGGCGGCTTTGGCCACGGCCACCGCCACCCATTTGGGATTGGGCACGCTGTCCGTGGCTGACCGGGTGAAGGTGAACAGCGATTATTTGGGCGAGGGGTACGCCATGGTGGGCGAGATGGAGCGAAAGGCCATCCGGCTGACGGCCGCTCTTGAAGGCGTCTTGCTCGATCCGGTGTACACGGGCCGGGCCATGGGCGGTTTGATGGATTTGATCCATTGGGGGGCGTTTACGGCCGGGCAAAAGGTGTTGTTCTGGCACACGGGCGGCACGGCGGCGTTGTCGGCGTTTGCGGATAAACTATAACAGTCAACAATCAACAGTTAACAATCAACGAATAACTGTGATTTTGGCGAGAGGGAGGGCGTCGGCGGACTGGATGGGCAAGCGCGCGGTTGGGTCGGCGATGTCGTAGAAGCCGAGGAGGAGGGTGTAACGGCCGTCCGCCGCATCCGTCGGAATCAGCAAGCCGTGATTGTCCACAATGGTTTCGCCCGGCTTCCAGGTAGTGGTCAAGCCCAATCCGCCCACCGGTTCGCTGTCCCGTTGGGCGACGATCTGCCCATTTTCATCTACCAGGTGCAGGAAGATTTTATAGCGGGTATCCAGGAGGACGGCCGTTTGCCAGAACAGCGTCGCCTGCACAATCTCCCCCGGCTTTAATTCTGAGTTTGCCAGTGTATAACCGTTGAGTTGGATTGAATCGCCGAAGGTGAGGTTAACGGCCGTCGTCATCTCCGCTGCCGGTTCATCAGGCACGGCATAAACCACAAAACGGACATCCCCCACCCATTCTTCAGTCGCCTTGAATGTGTGGGCGTCCAACCATTTTTCCACCAATCGCTGCGGATCGCGCTGCCCTTCCCCCCAAAAGATGGCGTAGAGACGGCCGTGCCGGGCGGCAATGTCTGTGAGTTCGGCGTCAATTGCCGCCGGGTCGGGGTCGTTGCGGGGAATGGGGTACACCGGCGCGCCCTCCCGATGGTAGTAGGTGAACACTTCCCATTGGTTGGGCGCATTCAGGATGATGCCGGCATTGGCGTAATTGTCGGCGGCGATGCGGGCGGCGATGCCCCGGTAATCGGCGCGGGCGTAGGCGGGGTTGAAGTAGAGGTTTTGCAGGGAACGGCCGTCACCCCACAGCAGTAAAATTAAAAAGAGCGTGGGAAGTAGAGACCGGAGATTGACATTTTCCAATCTCCAGTGCCCAGTATTCAGTGACCAGTATCCAGTATTCAGTTCCCCGGACGCTATCGCCAACGCCAGGAATGGCACGGCCGTTACCATGAATTTGAAGAACTCGGTCTGGGTGGTTCCGGCGGCGAACATGAACAACAGCGGCACAACCAGCATGACGACGGTCGTCCACATCCGCCGCCAATTGACCAATACACCAATAACCAATAAACCTGACGCCGCCAATGTGGGCCAGACGACCGTCCCCGCCAACGTCTGCCCGAACGCCAGCCAGCGGAGCGCATCCCCCAAAAACTGGAGGAACGGCCGTCGCACCGCCGCCCGCCCGCCCAACTGGTTGAGGAAAATGGGCAGCCAGGGCAGGTAGAGCAGGAGAGCGGCCAACACCATGCCAGCCCAGACGGCTAGGCGACGGAGTGACGGGGCGGTTTGTCGCTGCCAAACGAGAACCAGAATGGCATGGCCCAGGATGACGGCGGGGAAGAAGTAGTGGGTGTAAAGGCCTGCGGCGAGGGTGAGGAAGTAGAATAATGAATAATGAATTATGAATTGTGAATTGTGAATGCGGAAGAGGAGCCAGGTGGAGAGGACGGCCCAAAAGGCGAGCAAGGCGTACATGCGCGTTTCCTGGCTGTAGTAGATGAGCGGGGGGGAGACGGCCGTCAACAACCCGGCGAAGCTAGAGCTAGAGCAAAGAGCTAGAACCATTCCCTTCCCTCTAGCTCTAGCTTCCACCTCTTTCGCCAGCGCCATCGTCACCGCCACCGTCAGCACGCCGGTGAAGGCGGAGAAGGCGCGCAGGCCAAACTCCGTCTCGCCTGCCAATTCGCGCCAGCCGCGCAGGATGAGGTAGTAGAGCGGCGGGTGGATGTCGCTGGCAGCGCCTTCGATGATGAGGCGGACGGATCGTTCGCTGAGGCGGGCGCTGTTGCCTTCGTCGTTCCAGAAGGATTGGGCGTCCAGGCGGTGGAAGCGGAGGCCGGCTGCCAGGAGGAGGAGGAGGAAGATGAATAATGAATTGTGAATTGTGAATTGTGAATTGTTCATTGTTCATCGGGGGCGAGGAGGCGGAGGAGGGAGAAGAAGAAGGGGGAGAGGGCGAGGGCGAATAGATACGGCCGTATCCCATTCCAGCGAAACATCCATCCCGGCATCGGCTCAACGGCGGACGGGTCGGCCGCATACGCCGCCAGCGCGGTGAAGGCGGGCGTAGGCGTGAAGTCCGGCTCCAGCAGGCGAAAATAGTACCAGGGTTGCTCTTTTTCCCAATCCGCCGGCCGCTTGAAAAACCAGGCGTTGACCACGCCCAGCCAGGGCCAATCCGTCCGCGCTCGTTGGTACGCTTCTACGCTGTATCGGGCTTGCTGTTCTGGGGTGGCGCGGCCGTATGTCTCTGGCAGCGGTTCCGGGGCCGTATTCCACCCCATCTCGCTGATCCAGATCGGCTTGTGCGCGTCGCCGTTGCGCACCATGAGGTCTCGAATGTAGAGATGGTGTGGGTAGTTGATGACGTTGGGGCGCAATCGCTGGTCGGCCGCGCCGGAAAACAGCCCGTACCCCTGCGCCGACATCACGTCAAAACAATCGCCGGCGCCGGCGTTGTACATGCGCTGCAAAAAGATGAGGTCGTTCATGTGACGGCCGTCATTCGCCACCGTCGGCGTCAGCGCCCCGGCCAAAACCACTGCGTCTGGATTGGCTTCCTTGATGCGCCGGTAGCCAGTGCAAAGCAGTTCGGTAAACCCTTCCGGATCCACGTCGCGCAAGCCCCACTCCTCGTTGCCGTTCGGCTCGTTCCACACCTGGAAGTAGGTGATGCGGCCCCGGTATCGCTGGGCCACGGCCGCGGCAAAATCGCCGAAGTCGGCAAAATTATCCGGCGGCGCTTTATCCCCGATTTCTTCCGGCGGCAGGGCGCGGCTCCAGTTGGGCGGGTTGCTCAGCCGGGCGATGATTTCGATGTCGTACTGCTCAGCCAAATCCACGATGTTGTCGTACTTGGCCCAGGCGTCCACCACGCCGATTGCCTCCACGTTGCGCCGGTCTACAAAATCCCCCTTGCCATGAATTTCAATGTCTTCCCACACAAATTCCTGTCGAATCCAGTGAAAACCCGCCCTGTAAAGAAGATGCAGCGATTCCTCCCGCTTTTCCGGCTCCACTTCTTCTTGCAAAAAGGTGTTCATGCCAAAGGGAGACACAGCAGCCAACGGGATGTCGGACTTGATGGCGAGACGGGGTTGGGGGCGCGCGGCCGTATTCAACCAATGCGCCATCCCCGCCACCTGCCCCACCAATTTTTCCTCCCCCGTCAAATCATACAACGACCCGGCAAACGGCCACACCGCCAACAGCAGCCCCGCCAATCCAACCAATAAACCAATCATCCAATTTTTACGCATCATGGCGATTATACCCCACTCAGACCCAAAGGGTTTTGAAAACCCTTTGGGTATTCCATTTTATAATGCACCGCGTCAATTATTGAGTATAATTCTGAGCAATAGCCGTTTTGCCCGCGATACGGCCGTATGATAAACTGGACGCGGCGACCTGTAAAACACAATTCCCCCACGAATTGCCGCTTTACGCCAGACGACGAACATTCAGCACACACAAGAGGGACACCGCATGTTAACAGCAACCGAAAAACTCCTTTTCGCCCTTCTGGTAGCCATCTCCCTGACGGCCACCTATAACACCTTTGGCAGCATGTTCAAAATCATCCGGCGCGGCCAGGGCAAGTTGAATTTCGACAACCTGCTCCGGCGCGCGATGACCGGCGCCGCCGCCCTGTTCACACAAGGGCGGATCATGCGCCACCGCAAAATCTCCTCCCTTTTCCACATGTTAGTGGCGCTGGGCTTCATCTTTTATGGCCTGGTCAATCTGGTGGACATTTTAGAAGGGTTGATCCCCGGCTTTCTCTTTTTTGAAGGCAGCCTCATCGGTGATTTGTACCGCCTGGCTGCTGACGTTTTCAGCGTTTTAGTCGAAGTCGGCATCATCTACTTCTTCATCCGCCGCTTTCCCGCCAAAGCGGCCGTTCTCCGCATCCGCGACAACGTAAAACTCAACCCCAAGGCGCAAAAAGGGAGCATTCACCAGGATTCGCTGGTGGTCATCGTCTTTATTTTCCTGCACGTTGGCTTCCGTTTTCTCGGCGCCGCCTTTCTCATCGCCGAACATGGGGCGGATCAATGGCAGCCGTTTGCCAACTTGTCGGCGCAAACGTTAACCGCGCTGCCGGATACGGCCGTCACCTTTGGCTGGCACGCTGGCTGGTGGCTGGCTCTCGGCCTGATTCTGCTCTTCCTGCCCTACTTCCCCTACACCAAACACGCCCACCTCTTCATGGGGCCGTTCAACTTCATGACCCAGCCGCCGCGCGCCTACCTGGGGCAGATGCACACCCTCGATTTTGAAGACGAATCCATCGAGCAGTTTGGCGCGGCAACGCTTTTTGACCTGGATCAGACCCGGATTGTAGACGCCTTCGCCTGCATCATGTGTAATCGCTGCCAGGAAGTGTGCCCCGCCTACAGCACCGGCAAACAGCTTTCCCCGGCGGCGTTAGAAGTCAACAAGCGGTATTTCCTCAAAGAGAACATGAACGGCTTTGCCAATGGAGAGCCGGCCGATACGCTTCTGCTCGATTTCGCCATCAGCGAGAGCGCCGTCTGGGCTTGCACCGCCTGTGGCCACTGCATCGAAGTGTGCCCGGTGGGCAACGCCCCCATGCTGGACATCATGGACATCCGCCGCAACCAGGTGCTCATGGAAAGCCAGTTCCCCGACGAGCTAAAGGGCGCCTTTGTGGGCATGGAGCGCACCGGCAACCCGTGGCAATCCACCGAAAGCCGGATGGAATGGACTAAGCCGCTCGATTTCCCCGTACACACCGTCGCCGAGAACCCGGATTACGAATATCTGCTCTGGGTGGGCTGCGCCGGAGCGTTTAACCCGGAATCGCAGGCGGTAGTACGCGCCGTCGCCACCATCTTACATGAAACGGGCGTCAGCTTTGCCGTCCTAGGCGAAAGCGAAATGTGTACCGGCGATTCGGCTCGCCGCGCCGGGAACGAGTACCTTTTCTTTGAGATGGCGATGGGCAATATCGAAACGCTCAACGCCGCCGGCGCGGACAAGAAACGCATCGTCACCAGTTGCCCCCACTGCTTCACTGCCATCGGTAAGGAGTATGGCGAACTGGGCGGCCATTACGAAGTTTTTCACCACACCCAACTCATCGCCGATCTGGTGGGACAGGGGAAATTGCGGCTGAACGGCAACAAATTAGAAAAAGTCACCTTCCACGATCCCTGCTACCTGGGCCGTCACAACGGCGTCATCGCCGCCCCGCGCGACGCGCTGGCACAAGCCGGCGCCACCCTTTTGGAGATGGATCGGGCAAAGATGGACTCGTTCTGCTGCGGCGCCGGCGGGGCGCAGATGTGGAAAGAGGAAGAGCATGGGGATACGGCCGTCAACCTGACCCGTTTCGCCGAAGCCCAACAAA
>JAJRVV010000177.1 GCA_024277135.1 Chloroflexota bacterium
ATTGCTCATTATTCATTGTTAATTGCTCATTATTCATTGTTAATTGCTCATTATTCATTGTTAATTGCTCATTATTCATTGTTAATTGCTCATTATTCATTGTTAATTGCTCATTATTCATTGTTAATTGCTCATTGTTCATTGTTAATTGCTCATTATTCATTGTTAATTGCTCATTATTCATTGTTAATTGTTCCCCCGCCTCCATCCCCACCTCCACCCGCACGCCCATCGCTTCCAACTTATCCCGCAGGGCGCGGAAGAGGCGCATACCGGGGATGCTGGGGGACAGGGTGGGAATTTCGAAGACGGCCGTGCCCACCATCGCCTCCAAATCAGCCAACGCCTGGGCATGATCATTTAGCCCCAAAATGGCGGGCAGGCCGACGCGCTCGCCTGGGTTGAGCAGTTTTTGCAAGGCGCGGCCTAGTTTTTGCCGGTTCTGGGGTTGATCGAGTTGATGGGCCAGAGTGACGGCCGTGTTATCCCGCCGTTCGCTGATGGCAGTGAGGGGCAAAAACGCCGCCCGCGCCCGATGCCCCTGCTTGTTCAAATTCTCGGCGATCAACTGCGGGAAAAAGTCGCGCAGACCGGTGAAGCCCACAATCAACATCGGTTCCGGGCAGGACAAATCGCCATCCAACTGTGCCAACGGCGCGGCAAAAACGGGCCGCCGCGCCCCCACCGGCGACGGCAGCCACAAATTCTCCCCATCCGTGTCAATCTGCGTTAATCTGTGTCCAATTTCCCGGCGATACGGCAGCCCAATCTCTTCGGTCAGCCGGACAAATTCAACCAGCGCCCCGGCCACATTTCCTGCCAGCCGGTAGGGGTGGGTTTCGGGCAGTTGGGCGATGGCGAGGAACGGCCGTATCACCTCCTCGCCCGCCGCATACCCCAACACATCCAGCGTGCCCGCGTCCCACTGCATCGCCCCCAGCCCTTTGGCGACCACCTTTACGCGCAGACCGGACTTTGCTGCTGTGTATGCGGCCGTCAATCCCGTCAGCCCTGCGCCAATGACCAGTAAATCAATCATCCAAAAATCCAATTCGTGTCATTCGTGAAATTCGTGGCAAAAATCTTTATCCCTCATCCGGCGTTGTATCAAAATGATAAAAATCACTGTTCGGGCTGGCTAAATCGCCGTCCGGCAGATGGTCGGCGTTCATCACACTCAAGTAAATCAACTCGTCCAGCCGCTCCTGCTGCAGCTGCCGCCCCCACAAAATCGGCGTAATCCCCTTCCACCGCTCCTGCAAAAAATCGCGCAGCAGGAGGTTCGTATTCAGTAATCGGTTATCAGTAATCCGTTTTTTGTTGCCCTCAAAATCGGCCAACTGATTACTGCCTACTGAATACTGATTACTTTCTTGCAAACCCGGCGACTGCAAAAACGCCGTATCCCACCCATCCGCATCTGGGCGATACTCCCCAGCCAACGCCATCTCGTGCAGGATGCCGACGGCGCGGTAGGTGCAAAATCCGCCCTGGCACGGCCCCTTGCCCAGGCGCGCGTCCCGGCGCAGGTCGTCCAGTGTCAGCGTCGGATTCCGTTTCACAGCGTTTTCCAGCATGGCTCGCGTCACCAGTTCACACTCGCAAATCAGTTCGTTTTGCAGGTTGTGTTCTTCTACTTCGTGCAGCCGATGGCCCAGCCAGTAGTGGCCTTGCTCTGCGCCGGGGACGGCCGTTTCTGCGGTTAAGCACGGCCGTTCCCCCCCCAACTTCTCACACGCCAAATCCACCGCCGCTTCCGCCATCAGCCGGAACGTCGTCCATTTGCCGCCGGTGATGGTCAAGAATCCGGCCACCCCTTCCCGCGCCTCATGATCCAGCAGCGTCAGCTTGCGCGTCACATCCCGTCCGCCGCCGTCATAGGTTTCCTGGAACAACGGCCGTACTCCCGCCCACGCCCGCAAAATCCGCATCCCACTCAACCCCGGAACCAGCTTATCCCCCTCCGCCAGCATCTTCGCCACCTCCCACGTCTCGATCCGCAGCGGCTCCGGCTCCGCCACCTTGACGGAGGTGGTGCCGATGACGGCGACGGTGTGGCTGGGAACCAGGATGTCGCCGTCGGCGGGTAGTTTGCAGCGGTTGATCACCGTGTTCACTACCCGGTGATTGACGGCGATCATCGTCCCTTTACTGGGCAAAATCCGCACCTCAATCCCGGCCATCGCCGCGATTTTGCCCGTCCACGCCCCGGCAGCGTTCACCGTCAGCGCCGCATGAATGGCAAACGTCTCGCCAGTCGCCATGTTGTGAACCTGTGCGCCAACCACCTGCCCCTGCTCCAAGATGAGGCTCGTCGCCTCGTGATAGGTCAAAATCTGCGCCCCGGCGCGGCGGGCGGCGTCGGCGGTGGCGTGCGCCGCCAGAAAACTGTCGGCGCTGCCGTCCGGCACCTCAAACACGCGGCTGAGGCGCGGATTGAGCAGCGGCTCCCGGCGCAGCGCCTCCCGCACCGGAATTTCGGCGCAGGGAATGCCAATTTCATCACAGGCCGCTTTGAACCGGTCGGGATAATCCCCCTCATCCTCCGGCGTGACCGCGAAAAAGCCGCCGGTGTCTTCGATGCAGTGGGCGTGCGTCCGGCGCAAAATCCGGTTTTCCCGGATGCACTCCCGCGCCCCATGCGGGTCTTTGACAGCGTAACGGCCGCCGCTGTGCAGCAGGCCATGAAACCGCCCCGTCGTCCCCTGCGTTAAATCACGCCGTTCCACCAACACCACCCGAAAACCACGCAAAGCCGCATCCCAGGCAACGGCCGTTCCCGTCGCCCCCCCGCCAATGACGAGGATGTCAGTTTCTAAATTTTTCATATCCATTTCTCGTACCGACGGTCTCCGTCGGCATGTATTTCCGGGCGCTCTGCGCCCCTTGTCGACGCGGAGCGTCTGGGCAGCATTCCCACGCGGAGCGCGGGAACGAGGTCAGGCGATCCAATCAAATGTGCGCGTCACCGCTTTTTTCCATTGGGCATACAGTTCCGTTTTGGCATTGCTAGTTTCGTCTGGCTGCCAGGTTTTGTCCATGCCCCAATTTTGGCGCATCTCGTCGGTGCTTTGCCAGAAGCCGACAGCCAGCCCGGCGGCGTAGGCCGCGCCCAGCGCTGTCGTCTCCGCTACCTGGGGGCGGATGACGGGCACGCCCAACACGTCCGCCTGGAACTGCATCAACATCTCGTTGTGTACCATGCCGCCGTCCACCTTTAACGCTTTAAGCGCCACGCCGGAATCCTGGCGCATGGCATCCAACACTTCGCGGGTCTGGTAGGCGGTGGCTTCCAGGGCGGCGCGGGCGATGTGGCCTTTGTTGATATAGCGGGTCAAGCCCACAATCGCGCCCCGCGCATCCGACCGCCAATAAGGCGCAAACAGGCCGGAGAAGGCAGGGACGAAGTAGATGCCGCCGTTGTCTACCACTGTCCGCGCCAATGCTTCCACCTCGGCCGACTGCTTGATCAGCCCCAAATTATCCCGCAACCACTGCACCAGCGCGCCGGTGATGGCGATGGAACCTTCGAGGGCGTAGACGGCCGCATCCCCCCCAAACTGATAACACACCGTTGTCAACAGCCCATGTTCCGAAGCCACAATCTCATGGCCGGTATTCAAAATCATGAAACAGCCGGTGCCGTAAGTGTTCTTGGCCTCGCCGGGGCTGAAACACGCCTGGCCGACGGTGGCCGCCTGCTGGTCGCCCAGGTCGCCGCAGACCGAGATTTCGCCGCCAAACGACCCGTCGGCGCGGGTGACGCCCCAGGCGGCCGGGTCACTGGAGGGGACGATGCGGGGCAGCATGGCGCGGGGGACGCCCATCGTCGCCAGAATATCGTCATCCCAATCGAGCGTCTGCAAATTCATCAGCATGGTACGGCTGGCGTTGGTAACGTCGGTAACGTGCCTGCCGCCATCGGGGCCGCCAGTAAGGTTCCAAATGAGCCAACTGTCTATGTTGCCGAAGAGGGCGTCGCCGCGCTCGGCCGCCTCGCGTAAGCCGTCTACGTTGTCCAGCAGCCATTTGATTTTGGGGCCGGAGAAATAGGTGGCAAGGGGCAGGCCGGTTTGTGGACGGAAGCGGTCTTGGCCGCCTTCCGCCGCCAGTTGGCCGCAAATCGCTTTGGTGCGGGTGTCCTGCCAGACGATGGCGTTGTGATATGGTTGGCCGGTCTGTTTGTTCCAAACAACTGTGGTTTCCCGCTGATTGGTAATACCGACGGCGGCAATGTCAACGGCCGTCACCCCCGCCTTCTCCATCGCCCCCTTCACCACATCCTGCGTCCGCGCCCATATTTCCAGCGGGTCATGTTCCACCCAGCCCGGTTGGGGAAAAATTTGTTCATGTTCCAATTGATGGCTGCCCACTGGCTGGCCGGAATGGTTAAACAGCATACAACGTGTGCTGGTCGTTCCCTGATCAATCGCGGCTACAAATCGTGTCATAACGCCTCCACTCTTCTCTTTTTTCCGCAACCTTTGACAGCCTTCATCGGTTATTATATACGCTGGGGGAGAGCTGGAAAACCAGCAGTTCCAAATCTGAAATCAGTCGTAGGGGCGGGATGGGCGGGAAATCATCTCGTCTTTGGCGAACGGAGGTGTCTCCCGCCCATCTCGCCCTGAGAATGGCCGAAATCGGGGCGAGA
>JAJRVV010000178.1 GCA_024277135.1 Chloroflexota bacterium
CTGTCGGAGAATGATTTAATGGATACACGGATGATACGGATCTAACGGATTTACACGGATTTTCCCTTATTTTATCCGTGAAAATCCGTCCAATCCGTTCTACCCGTGTTGCTATTTCGACTCTTCCGACAAGCTGCTAGGTTTGAGACTGGAGACTGGAGATTGAAGCGTGACGTTTTTTAGTCTCCAGTCGCTAGTCTCAAGTCCGACCATTCAGTGAGTGATTGTTGCTTGCTCATTGGCGGCGACGGCCGTTCATCAGCCACAGGATGAATAGAAAGGCGGCCAATCCCAGAGCCAATCCCGCCAATTTTCGTTTGTCAGGCGCGAGTTCTCCAGTGTGAGCCAACGCTTCCGTTTCCGCAATCCAGTCGAACGTCTCCAGCATCCCGGTTTGCAACGGCCGTGTCTGCCAACCAAGCTGGCTGCGGGCTTTATCGGCGCGGGCGGTGTAGGCGGCGCCCAGCATCGCCGTCTGTTCCTGGCTGAACAGGGGCGGCAGCGGCAAAAGCTGATTGAGCAGCCCCATCAGCGGCGCAAACGGCCGCAGCCAATCCGCCGGTATGCGTAAAGCGGGCGGCCGTTTGCCGGTGAGATGCGCCCAAAAATCAACCATCTCGCCCAGGGGGATGGCCGGGCCGGCCAGCACATAGCTCTCCCCGATTTCCCCCTTTTCCGCCGCCAAAATATGCCCTTCGGCAATGTCCTCCACATGGGCATAGGTGATCGTCGTTTCCGGCCCCAGCGCCGCCGGCATCCCCCGGTAAAACCAGCGCATCAATTCACCCACGTTGCTGCTGTCGCCGGGACCATACACCGCGCCGGGCATGACGATGATGATCGGCGCTCCCTTTTCGATGAGAGGAAGCGCCACTTTGTAATGGGCCAGCCACTTGGTGCGGTCATACTCGCTCAAAAACGGCCCGTTGGCAAAGAAGGTCTCGTCTGCCATCTCGCCATGCGTATCGCCAAAGACGGCGATGGTGCTGGTATACACAATTTTGGGCACGCCCAATTTGTGCGCCAGCCGCAGCACTTTGCGTGTGCCGCCCACGTTGATGGTTTCGGCCTGCATCCAATCGTCTGCGCCGATCTTGTACCAAGCGGCAATGTGGAACACCACGTCGCTGCCCCGCATCGCTTCCCGCATGGAGGCCACGTCGGTGATGTCTCCGGGCACGGCCGTCGCCCCCAATTCCTGCACGATGGCCTGACTGCGCTCAGATCGAGCCAACGCCATCACTTCATATCCGCGCGCCACCAATTTTCGTATGACGTGCCCCCCGATAAACCCAGACCCGCCTGTGACAAATGCTTTCATACGGCCGTCCTTTTTTTACACAAATGATCAATCCTGCACGCATTATACAGGACACACCCCCAACAAAAAAAGGGTGCAACGCGCTGCACCCTTTCTCTCACCAACAAAATCTCAAAATCAGGCAGGAACCGCCTCAAACTGCTCCTCTTCGGTGGAACCGGCCAGCGCCTTCGTTGAAGCCTGCCCGGCCGTGATCACCGTTTGCACCTCATCGAAATAACCGGCGCCGACAAAACTCTGGTGTTTGATAGCCCGGAACCCCTGCTCCGCCTGCATCTTGAATTCGTTGGCCTGGAAACGAGCATAAGCCGCCATCCCCTCCGTTTTATAAGCCGCCGCTAACTCGAACATACCGGCGTTGAGCGAATGGAACCCGGCCAACGTCACAAATTGGAAGGCGTACCCCATTTTCCCCAACTCTTGCTGGAAGTGAGCGATGGTGGTCTGGTCCAGGTTGAGATTCCAGTTGAAGGAGGGGGAACAGTTGTAGGCGAGCAGTTTGCCGGGAAATTGGGCGTGGATGGCCTCGGCAAAACGACGCGCTTCCGCCAAATCGGGATGGGCGGTCTCGCACCAAACCACATCGGCGTAAGGGGCGTAAGCCAGCCCCCGGCTGATGGCCTGATCCATCCCGGCGCGGGTGCGGTAAAACCCTTCCGGCGCGCGTTCGCCGGTGATGAACGGCCGATCATTCTGGTCAATGTCGCTGGTGATGAGATTGGCGGCGTTGGCGTCGGTGCGGGCGATGACGACGGTGGGCACGCCGGACACGTCGGCCGCCAGCCGAGCCGCGATCAGCTTCTGCACCATCTCGCGGGTGGGAACCAGCACCTTGCCCCCCATGTGGCCGCATTTCTTAGCCGATGAGAGTTGATCCTCGAAGTGAACCCCGGAGACGCCCGCTTCTATCATGCCCAGCATCAATTCGTAAGCGTTCAGATTGCCGCCAAAACCGGATTCGGCGTCGGCGACGATGGGGGCGAACCAGTAGACGCCGTTTTGGTCGCTGATGTGGTTGATCTGGTCGGCGCGGCGCAGGGCGTTGTTGATGCGCTTTGCCAGTTGGGGGGCGCTGTTGGCCGGGTAAAGGCTCTGGTCAGGATAGGTGTGGCCGGATAGGTTGGCGTCGGCGGCCACCTGCCAGCCGCTGAGGTAGATGGCATCCAGACCGGCCTGCACCATCTGTACCGCCTGGTTGCCGCTGAGCGCGCCCAGGCAATGAACGTACTCCCGCTCATCCATAAGCTGCCACAACCGCTCGGCCCCCATTCGCGCCAGGGTGTATTCGATTTTGACGGAGCCGCGTAAACGCAACACATCTTCGGCGGTGTACGGCCGTGTCACCCCCTGCCAGCGCGGATTCGTCCGCCATTCCTGTTCCAATGCCTTCACTTCTTGCGGATCAATCATCTTCTACTCCTGAACAATGAACAATGAACAATGAACAATTAGCAATGAGCAATGAGCAATTAGCTCAGGTACTCATACGCCGGCAAGGTGAGGAAATCGGTGTATTCCTCGCCGGTGACGATTTGCTCAAACAGTTGGGCGGCCAGTTCGTATTTGCCGCTGCGGTACGTCTCCGCGCCCACCATCTCTTTGATGTGGGCCAGCACGTCGGGGACGGTTTGGCGGTAGAGATCGGCGGTGATGGGACGGCCGTCATCCAATTTGGCCCCGTTGTGAATCCACTGCCACAACTGGGAGCGGGAGATTTCGGCCGTGGCCGCATCTTCCATTAAATTGTAGATGGGCACGCAGCCGTTGCCGTCCAGCCACGCCGCCATGTAGAGGATGCCCACGTCAATGTTGGTGCGTAGCCCCGCTTCCGTGATCGTGCCTTCGGGAACCGTGAGCAAGTCGGCGGCGGTGACGTTGACATCTTCCCGCCTGACCTGAATCTGGTTGGGCGTGGGCATGTATTTGTCAAATTCCGCTTTGGCGATGGCTGCCAGGCCGGGGTGAGCCACCCAGGTGCCGTCGTGACCATCCTTTGCTTCCCGCTCCTTGTCGGCGCGCACTTTCGCCAGCGCCTTTTGGTTGGCTTCCGGGTCGCTTTTGATGGGGATTTGCGCCGCCATGCCGCCCATGGCGTGGATGCCGCGCCGGTGGCAGGTTTTGATGAGCAGCAGCGAGTAGGAGCGCATCATGTGGCTGGTCATCGTCACCTGCGCCCGGTTGGGCAGCACAAAGTCGGGCATGTTGCGGAATTTGCGGATGGCGCTGAAGATGTAATCCCAACGGCCGCAGTTCAGCCCGGCCGAGTGCTGGCGCAGTTCCCACAAAATCTCGTCCATCTCAAAGGCGACCAGGATGTTCTCGATGAGTACCGTCGCCCGAATCGCGCCGCGCGGGATGCCCAATTCATCTTGCGCCAGGTTAAAAACGTCGTTCCACAGCCGGGCTTCCAGATGGCTCTCCAGTTTGGGCAGGTAAAAGTAAGGGCCGGTTCCTTTCTCAATTAGTTTTTGGGCGTTATGGAAGAAGAAGAGGCCAAAGTCAAAGAGGGCGGCGGAGATGGGTTTGCCGTCCCACAGCACATGCTTTTCCTCCAGATGCCAGCCGCGCGGCCGTATCATCAGCGTCGCCGTCTGTTCATTCAATTGGTAAAACTTGCCGTTGGGATTGGTGAACGTGATCACGCCCGCCACCGCGTCACGCAGGTTGATTTGCCCTTCAATCGTCGCCATCCAGGTGGGAGAATGGGAATCCTCGAAGTCGGCCATGTAGACGTTGGCGCCGGAGTTGAGGGCATTGATGACCATCTTGCGATCCACCGGGCCGGTGATTTCTACGCGCCGGTCTTGCAAATCGGCGGGGATGGGCGCTACTGTCCAATCGCGGGCGCGGATGCCGGCCGTTTCCGGCAAGAAGTCGGGCATCTTTCCGGCGTCAATCTCCGCCTGCCGTTCCTGCCGCTTTTGCAGCAGTTCCCGGCGGCGCTGGCCGAAGGCGGCTTCTAATTTGGCCACAAAGGCGAGCGCTTCGGGCGTCAATATCTCTTCAAATTCAGCGGAAACGGGGGCGTTGATGGTCAGGTGGGATTGGCTCATCCTCTCGATCTCCTTGCGCGTATTTTGCGGAAAACATCTTTTAGCGAAAATTCGCTAGTGGAGAAAGTTTAATGGGGGGACGGCCGTTTGTCAAGCGATTTTTGTCAATTAGCGAAAATTCGCTAGAATCAGTATTCAGTAAGCAGTATTCAGTAAGCAGTATTCGGTAAGCAGTATTCAGTAAGCAGTATTCAGTAAGCAGTTAACAAACACCGAACACTGAATACTGAACACCGAACACCGAACACTGAATACTGAACACTGAACACTGAACACTGAACACTGACCCGAGGTAACCCATGAGCGTCAACTTAGTCAACACCATTTTTGGCATGAAAGTGCGGCAGGCGCGCACCGAAGCCGGGCTGACCCTGACCGAATTCGCCGCCCAATGCGAACTCTCCCCGTCCTACGTCACCGAAATCGAAAAAGGGCGCAAGCATCCCCGCGCCGATAAGATCATGCGTATGGCGCAGGCATTGGGGAAGTCGTATGATGACCTGGTTTCCATCAAGCTGGCCCCTTCCCTGGCGCACCTGGAGTCAACGCTCTCCTCATCCATTGTGCGCGGCTTTCCCTTTGAGGAGTTTGGTTTTGAGGCGGGCGATCTGGTTAATTTGATGACGCGCCAGCCAGACCGGGCCAGCGCCCTGCTGCACGCTCTGTTGGGCATCGGCCGTCGCTACGATTTGAAGGAGGAAGATTTCTTGCTGGCCGCCCTTCGTTCCTACCAGGAGATCCACGAAAATTATTTCCAGGATGTGGAGGATGCGGCGCTGACCTTTACGGCCGAATTTGGCCCCAAGTATGGTTTTCCCACTGAGCCGCCGGTGCAGTTGGCTGATTTGCAGCGGATTTTGCAGGAGGGGTATGGGTATCAAATTGATGACAAGTTAATCGGCGACGCCCCCGCATTAGCCATGTATCGCTCGGTCGCTTTTGAGGGGAAACGGCCGTCGCTCCTCATCAATTCCGCTCTCTACCCCCGCCAAATCAAATTTCTGTTGGCGCGCGAACTGGGGTATCTCCACCTGGGCACCCAAGACCGCTCCTACACCTCGCCTCCAGACCGTACCGGCTCCTTTCAGAAGCTGCTCAACGATTTCAAGGCGGCTTACTTCGGCGGCGCGCTGCTGATGCCCCGCGCCGCCATGCTGGCCGACCTCAACCACTTTTTCAGCCAATCTACCTGGCAGCCCCAGCTTTTGCTGGACATGCTGGCCCGGTATGAGATCACGCCGGAGATGTTGATGTACCGGTTCAGCGAGTTGATCCCCCAATTTTTCGGCATTCGGCTGCACTTTTTGCGCTTTCACAACGGCCGTACCGATTATCGCCTGATCAAGCAGCTCAACATGAACCAACTATTAGTCCCCAGCGGCATCGGCTTGTATGAACATTTTTGCCGCCGTTGGTTATCGGTGTGCCTGCTGCGGGAGATGGCGCAGGGGCAGCGGCCAGAGCCGCCATCGCCCGCCGATCCGCCGCTGGTGGGCGTGCAAATGTCGGAATTTCTGGAGTCGGGGGACAAATTCCTCTGCATCGGTTTTGCCCGGCCGTTGGCGATGCAGCCGGATGTACACAGCAGCGTAGTTGTGGGCTTTCGGGTAGATGCCGACCTGAAGAATGAGGTTCGCTTTACCAATGATCCCGCCATCCCCGGCGACATCATCCATGAAACCTGCGAGCGCTGCCCGCTAACGGCCGTCCAATGCGCGGTGCGCGGCGCGGAGCCAGTGAAGCTGCGCCAAAAACAGGCGGAGACGGAGCGGCGGCTGGCGATGAGCCAGTTGGCGGCGAAATTGCGGGGGTGATGACAACGAATTGTGGAAGGAATGAATGGGTTGGCATTTCAGAGATTTGAGCGAAACCTTTTTTTTAGGGCAAAATAACGTGCCCGGCTTGTTATGCCCGGCGCGTTCTCATCTGGGTAGAACGGCCGTCAAAAATGGGGGCAGTTCATGACAAAATCACCCGTTTACACCATCGGCTACGGCGCCCGCGACATGGCGGCCTTCATTCAGGTCTTGCAGACCAATGGCATCGTTTACCTGATTGACGTGCGCTCGAAGCCCTACTCCCGCTACAAACCCGACTTTTCTAAGGATGCGCTAGAACGCCGCTTGCAGCAGAGCGGCATCCGTTACGTCTTCATGGGGAAGACGCTGGGCGGACAACCGGATGATCCTGACTGCTATACCGATGGCAAGGTGGATTACGACAAGTGTCGTCAGAAGCCGTTTTTCCGGGAGGGGATCGGCCGTTTGCGCCGCGCCTGGGAGCAGCAGCTACCGGCAGCCATCATGTGCGGCGAGGGCAAGCCAGAGAACTGCCATCGCAGCAAGCTCATCGCCCCGGCGCTGCTGGCTGAAGGGATTGAGGTGGCGCACATTGACGAAAACGACCAGCTCATCACCCAAGAAGATGTCATACTGCGGGTTACGAAAGGACAGCCCAGCCTGTTCGGCGACGAGTTTCACCGGCTGACGTCACGGAAGCGGTATGAGAAGTAACCGGTGTTCAGTGTTCAGTGTTCAGTGACCAGCTTCCTGACTGAATACTGAACACTGATGACTGATTACTTGTTTACAGGGAGGGACAGATGAAAATCGTTACCATTGGCGTGTACGGTTATACGGAAGAAGCGTTTTCCCAAGCATTGCAGGCGGCTCAGATAGACAGTTTTTGCGACATTCGCCAGCGGCGGGGCGTGCGCGGGGCGCGGTATGCCTTTGCCAACAGCCAGCGGCTGCAAAAACGGCTGGCGCAGATGGGGATTCGTTACCTGCACCGGAAGGATTTGGCGCCAACAACGGCTGTGCGCCAACGCCAGCAAGAAGCGGACAAGGCCAACAAAACGGCCAAACGCCAACGCGCTGCATTAGGCCAAACATTCATCCAGGCATATCGGGAAGAAATTTTAGCCGATTTTCAGCCGCAATCCCTGCTGAACGACCTGGAACCGGATGCGAAAGTGATAGCTTTGTTTTGCGTGGAACGGGAGCCGGCCGCCTGCCATCGTCCACTGGCGGCCGAAAAGTTGCAGCAAACTTTGGGCTGGCAAGTGGAGCATCTCACGCCATGAAAGTTGTAATTGTGGCTAAAACCAGAAGAGGGCGGGGGGCGCGCGTGGGCGGTTTGACGTTTGACGGCCGTTCCCTGCGCCTGGAAGCGGTAGACGCCAGTTTTAACGAACAGGCCGGGATGGAATACACTATCGGCGATGTGTGGGACGTGGATTTTGCCGAACCGGAGGAAGTGACGCCGCCGCACGTAGAGAACGTCGTCGTCCACAGCAAGCGCAAGCTGCCGCCGCTGGACGATTTGCCCGCCTTCATCCGCCATCAGATGCCGCCGAAAGAGGGCGGGGTGGAGGCGCTGTACGAAGGGTTAACCGGGGCCACGTCGGTGGGCGCGCTTTACGTGGCCGAGCGCATTGGCGTGCCGCCGTACAGCACCCTATTTTGGATTCCCGACAAACCGCTGCGGCGAGACGAAGACGCCAAGCGCATCCGCTACCGCTACCCGACGGCCGATGGCGGCCGCACCCTCACCTTTGTCGGTTTCCAGGAGCCGCTGGACGAGATTCCGGCGGGGACGCTGCTGCGAGTGTCGTTGGCCCACTGGTGGCGGCCGTCTGACATGCCGGAGGGGGAACTGCGCTGTTACATGCAGTTGTCGGGCTGGTTTTTGGCGGGGGAGCTAGAGCGAGAGATAGAGATAGAGGAACGGCCGTCTCCGATCATCATACCGGCAGGCCCGCTGAATTTGGAGACGGCGCAGGGTTTGCTCAAATCCGTTTTCGGATACGACGAGTTACGGCCGCTCCAGGCCGGCATCATCCAAAACACGCTGCAAAAACGGGATTCGCTGGTGGTGATGCCCACCGGCAGCGGTAAATCGCTCTGCTACCAACTGCCCGCGCTCATGTTCGACGGCCTCACCGTCGTCGTCTCGCCGCTGATTTCGCTGATGGAGGATCAGGTAAGTGGATTGAGAGAATTGGGGGCGGCGGCCGTCTTCCTCAACAGCAGCCTCAATTACGACCAATACCGGTACACCGCCGAACAGGTGCGGCGGGGGCGGGTCAAACTGCTTTACGTGGCCCCGGAGACCCTTTTGCGGCCGGAAACGCTGGTTTTGCTGGATCAGAGCGGCGTCGCCTGCCTGGCCATTGACGAAGCCCATTGCATCTCCGAATGGGGACACGACTTTCGCCCCGAATACCGGCAGTTGGCCAGCGCGCGCCAGCGATTGCCCCACGCCGTCTGCATCGCGCTGACGGCCACCGCCACTCCCCGTGTGCGCCAGGACATTCAGCGGACGCTTCGGTTTGATGAGGCGGCCCTCTTCATCGCCAGTTTTGACCGGGAAAACCTCTTTTTGCAGGCGCGACCGCGGACGGATGGGCTGGCGCAGGTGTTGGCCTTTCTCAAAGCGCGCCGGGAGGAATCGGGCATTATTTACTGCGCCACCCGGCGGCAGGTGGACGCGCTGACGGCGCAGTTAAATGCGATGGGCTGGTCGGCCCTGCCCTACCATGCCGGGCTGGATGCGGCAACCCGCCGCCGCCACCAGCGCCAGTTCAGCCGCGACGATGTCCCCATCATGGCAGCCACTATCGCCTTTGGCATGGGGATTGACAAATCGAATGTCCGCCTCGTCATCCATTACGACCTGCCCAAAGACCTGGAGAGCTACTACCAGCAAATCGGCCGCGCCGGGCGGGATGGGCTGCGGGCCGACTGCCTGCTGCTGTACAGCTACGCCGACGTGCAAACGATCAACCATTTCATCGAGCAAAAGGCGCCGTCGGAACAGCGGGGGGCGACGATGCGTTTGCAGGCAATGTTGGCGTATGCGGAGGCGGTGGGCTGCCGGCGACGGCCGTTGCTCCACTACTTCGGCGAGACATACCAGGCCGACTCCTGCGACTTTTGCGATAACTGCCAGGCGGATGAGCGGGAATTGACGGACGTGACCGTCCCGGCGCAAAAATTCCTCTCCTGCGTCAAGCGCACCGGTGAGATTTTCGGCATGACGCACGTGATTGACGTGCTGCGCGGCTCTAAATCGCAAAAAGTGTTGCGGCGGCGGCATGACCGGCTCTCCACTTATGGCATCGGCCTGGAGTTTTCCAAGAAGCAGTGGCAGCATTTGGCGCGGCAGTTCATCCAGCAGGGGTTGGTGACGCAGGATTTGGAGCATGGCAGCCTCAAGCTAACGGCGAAGGCGTGGGCGGTGTTTAAGGGAGAGGATCAGGTGATGGCGGAATTGTTGGCGGAACGGCCGTCCCCCACCGCCACCTCTGTCTCCCTCGACTACGACGCCAA
>JAJRVV010000179.1 GCA_024277135.1 Chloroflexota bacterium
CGCCGATGATGAGGAAGGTGAAATAGTCGCCGCCGGCCACGCTGGCGCGACCCAACAGCCTATCCAAAAAGAAGAATAGCAAAACGGAGATGATGACGGACAGGTAGCGGGTGGCAAAATTCAGCTTGTACGACCAGGCCAACCGGAAGTTGTGGCTGACGAGTGCGAGGAGTTTGGAGAGGGTCATGGGATTTTCCGGGCAGTGAATTCACTAAAATGGGCCACAACCCGACGCAGTGACTCGTCATCCACGCGGCGGTAGGATTCGACACGGCCGTTTCCCTCAGCCACCGTTCTCATCACTTCCAACCACGCCCCTTCATCCGCCAGAGCTACATCGAAAGCGGCGGCGCTGGCCCCGCGCGACACCTCGATGACCGATTCCACGCCGGGCACGGCCGTCATCCGCGCCGCCATTCCCGCATCGCCACTCACCACCACCAGCCGATACAACGCCCGCCGGGGCAGCATGGCCCCCAGTTCTGATGGCGTACCGATGGCGCGGATACGGCTGTCCGCCAGAATTGCCGCCCGGTCACAAAAATTGTCCATCTCATACAGCTCGTGGCTGATGAACACCACTGTTTTCCCTTGCTCGCCCACCAGTTTCTCCCGAATCAACGCCTTCACCAAATCGCTGGTCTGCACGTCCATGCTCTTCGTCGGCTCGTCCAGAAAGAGGATGGGCGGGTCATGCACCAGGGCGCGGGCCATGTTCAGCCGCTGCTTCTGCCCGGTGGAGAGGGATTGCGCCGCCGCGTCCCGCTTGTGTCCCAGGCCGAACAGGTCGAGGACGGCCGTCACCCGCTCCCTAATCTGGCGGCGGGGCACATTTTGCATGGCGGCGTAGAAGGCCAGGTTCTGGGCGGCGGAGAGACGGCCGTAAAAAGATCGTTCATCGGCAGTCACCAGCCCGATGACGCCGCGCACGGCCAGCGGTTCCTGCACCACGTCATGCCCGGCGACGACGGCCGTGCCGCTGGTGGGCGCCAGCAGCGTCGTCAGCATACGCACTATCGTACTCTTGCCCGCCCCATTCGGCCCAAACAAGCCAAAAATCTCCCCCGGCCGAATTGCCAGCGACACATCCCGCACCGCCCGCGCGCCGCCGGGGTAGGTCTTGCTCAATTCTTGAGTAACGATGATTGATTTCATGCGCGGCCTGTTATGATATAATTTCGGCAAAGTTGAAGTAGATGTTTTCTGGAGAATAATAACATGTTAGAAGGAATCCAGTTTGTAACCAACGCTGCTGGCAAGAGAACGGCCGTCCTGATAGACCTGGAAAGGTATCGTGAGCTTTGGGAAGACATCTACGACATTCTTCTCACCCGCGAACGTGAAAACGAACCGCGAGAAACGTTGGCAGAAGTAAAAGAAATGCTCATCGCAGACGGTTTGTTAGATGAGTGAATACGCCATCAAATTCACTCGTTCCGCCCGCAAAGAACTCTCTCGGCTAGATAAACCCACCGTTACCCGCATATTTCCCCGAATTGAAGCGTTAGCTCAAAACCCTTATCCACCAGGAACACGAAAAATCCAGGGCGCCAGGGAGAATCTCTGGCGCATCCGCGTGGGTAACTACCGGGCAATTTACAGCATTTTCGAGCAAGCAATTGCTATCGAAATAGTCGCTGTCAGGCATCGCCGAGATGCTTACCGCTACTAGGCATTACGCAGCAGCTTTAGCGCCAGATGCCGCGCCCTATCCAAGTTGATTAGCAGATACCCCAAAGGCCAAAACGGCGTTTCCGCCAAGCGCGGGTATCGTTTCGACAAGTTCCAGCGGCGGGGAAAGAAGGAACGCAGCCAGAAGCGCATCTTATCTATCCGGGACAGGGCCAACCGCCGCGCCAGGTCAAAGCCGATGCCGCTGCGGTTCATCGGATTGGATTCGGAGGTGTCGGCCAGTTCCGTTTGCTCGATCCAGGCCAGCAGATTCGGCGGGCAGTGACGGCGCAGCTGGGCCGTCACCCGCTCCGGGATGGGCAGGTCGGCGTATTTTTGAGCGAAGGCGATGGCGGGGTAGACGAAGCGGGCGTGTTGGTGGGAGACGGCCGTACCAAACACCTCCCAATCCTCCCCCCCCATCTGCCCCGCAATTTTGCGGATGTCGTCAATGTGCATCAGCCGCCCCCGCTGGATGAGCCAATCGCTGCTGGCGTGGGCGCAAACGTGGTGCAGCAGGGCGGGCGGGTCGGGGATGCGGGCGGCGCTGCTTTGCCAGAACGGCCGTTCCCGACTCCGCCGCCACATCGCCTCCGCCAAATTATAGCCAATGCCGGCATACTCCTCCCGCAGCGCGTAATGCAGTTCCACCGGATGCACATTATCCGCCGCCCAGATGTTGGCCTGCCGCTCGCCGCGCAGATAGACTTCATCCTCCGCCGAGCGAGAGTAAAAACGGTAGCCCAGCCGCCGCAGCGTCTCTAATCCGGCGGCCAAATCCCGCTGGTGGATGAGCAAATCCAGGTCGGCCATCGGCCGCAGCAGCGGGTCAGGGTAGTAAACGGCCGCCAGCGCCGCCCCCTTGAGCAAAACCGCCTCTACGCCCACTTCAGCCAACGCTGCTGCCAGTTCCGCCGCATTGTCCAGCATCCGCCGCGTGCGCTCCCGGCTCTCCACTTCGATAGCAAAGAGCGTTTCGGCAACGGCCGTCGGCAAAGTCACCTCTGCCCCACGCACCCGCGCTGCCAACCAGGGCAGCGCATTCTGCCAGTAAACCACCCACAACGCCGCCGCCCATTCCGCCTCGTCCCAGCCGGATACGGCCGTGCCATCCCCATCACCGGGCAGCCACCGGGCCAACGTGTTTGTTACCTGTGCCAATTGCTCTGTGGGGAGCGACGACCGTTCGTTCAAGTCAAACATAATCCGTGAAAATCTGTCCAATCTGTGTTTATCTGTGTACTATTGTCACTCGAAACCCCGTCCCCTGCGCCCGGTACGCCCGGCTGGGCGTGGTGACGCTGCACGCCGAGCGCACATTGAGCCGGACGTGGTGGATGGCGTACCCCCACGAGCCGCCCTTGACCACGTGAAAATCGGGCAGGTCGGGATGGTACAAACTGGTCGTCCATTCCCAGATGTTGCCGCTCATGTCCACGCAGCCGTAGGGCGACACATTTTGCGGGACGCGGCCCACCGGCCAGGGACGGCCGTTGCGCCAATACCAGCCCGCCCGCGCCCATTCCCGCCGCGGCGGCGCCAGCAGGCTGAACAGGTATGTCTCCAGGCCGACGGGGAATGTGCGCTGCCACTGGATTTCCGGCCTCGGCTTTTCGTGACCCCAGGGGTAAGGACGGCCTTCCGTCCCCCGCGCCGCCTTCTCCCATTGAAATTCCGTGGGCAAAGTTACTCGCCTGTCCATCTGCTGCGAAAGCCAATCACAAAACGCCAGCGCATCCGCCTGGGATACGTCCACGATGGGGTAATCGTCGTGATCGTCGGGGTAAACGGCCGTCGGCGCAAACGCCCGCCAAAACAGCCCGCGCCAGCCGCCCACCACCTGCCACCACTGCCCCCGCCAATCGTACCCCGTCTCCTGCAAAAACTGCCGCCACTGCCGGTAAGTCACTGGGTACTTCGCCAGCCAGAATTCGTCCAATTCGATGGTTTGCTGCGGCTTCAGCGGCGGGCATTGCGCCAGCCGCTCGTAGCATACCTCCGGCCCGTAGATGAACGGCCCGGCGGGGATGTGGCAAAACTGGAGAGTGGAGAGTGGAGAGTGGGGATTAGTCTCCACTCTCCGCTCTCTACTCTCTCGTTTCTTCATCACTCATCCAGGTCAGTAGAATGCCAACGGCCGTCCCCACCCCCAAACTTCTCCCCGCCAGCCGCCACGTCTCCGCCAACGCTCGTTCAGGACGACGAAAACCAACCATGCCCAGCGTGTACCCCAGTGTGGAAAGGATGTGGGCAATGGCGGCTGCTTGAGGACGGCCGTTTCCCGCCAACACCGCCGCCACGCCCCCGGCCAACGGCCCCAGTCCGGCCCACTTGCGCGCCGGTTTTGGCCCAATCGCCATCTGCACGTCCCCCAGCAGCGCCATCGCCGCCGAGATGTGATGCGTGTGTCCTTCGGCGTAGCCGGGGTCAATCTGCGCCAACACGTCTGCGCCCTTCTGCCGCGCCGCCAGCCAGCCTGCCGCCAGCGCCGTCCAGCTCAACGCGCGCGCCCGCTTGTCCGGCAGTTGGCCTACGGCCGTCGCCAGCGGAACCAACCACTCCAGATTAAAGCCGCGATACTCTTCGATGCGTAGTTGATACTCCAGGCCGGAGGCGACGGCCGTTAACGCCGCCGTCGCCGCCAGATAATGCAGCAGCCCAACCAACCCATCGCCCTGCGCCGCCACCGGCCCCAACGCCGCCGCACCCAATGCCAATAACTTGGGCGCGTAAGATGGCGGATAAAGCGCGGCCAGGTCAGCGTGGTGGTGGTCGTGGGAGTGGTTAATTGTTGATTGTTGATTGTTAACTGTTGACTGTTCAACTGACTGTTCAGCATAGGGCAATGCCGCCGCGCCTGCCGCTGCCGCCAGCGTCAGGGAGATGGTCAAGGATTCAGGTAAGTTGAAATGTTGGGCGACGGCCGTTGCCCCCACACCCGCTATTGCCACCCCCGCCGCCGATAACTCGGCCGTGTCCGGAGCCGGGATGGGGGTGGGTGGCGCAGCATCGGCCGTCACCGCCAGCCCGGCGTCCTCCAGCGCGTGCTTGAGATGGTGGACGTAATCCAACCCCTCCAGCGGCGCGGCGGCGTGCAGGACGCGGAAGAAATTGACATAACAAAAGCGAATTCCGCGCGCGCGGGCCAGATGCGCCCAGTTGTGGCAGGCAGCGTGGTAATCGAGGGGAACCATGTCGGCGGGGGTGAAGCGGTGGCCGAGGAGGATGTGCGGCGCGCGTCGTTTGGCGATAAACCAATCCCCCTTTTGGTGGCGGGATTCAGCGAAGTAAACGAAAGTGAGGTCGTTATCCGCCAACGCCTGCACGGTGGCGTTCAGGTGCATCTCGTGGCCCAGGATCATCTCCCCGGCAAAGGCGATGATTTGCCCCGCCTGGGCCGCCTGCGCCAGCGTCCGCGCCAGCAGCGCCGGATCGGGCCAGGCGTAGCTGACGGGGCGGGGGACGACGCCTAATCCCTGCCCCCGGATGAGGGCGGCCAGTTCCACATCAAAGCCCAACCCGATTTGGCCAATGGTGGGGATGTCTCCGGCGAAGGCGAGCGTGGCGTGGTTGAGCACGGCCGTTTCCGTCTGCGGCAGTCGTGCATTCAACTCGGCGGCCAATCGGGACAGCAGACCGGCGTCGCCATGCAGATAATTCCAATGGCCGATGGAGGGCGGCTGGTTGAACGGCCGTGTCGGAGCTTGCGGCGTCAACCGTCCCTGCGCCAGCAGCCGGTTCAACGTCCACTCCGGCAGAGACAGGTGCGTGGCCCCGGTTTCGCCCAATCGGGCCAGCATATCAGCCAGCGGCAGCCCGGCGCGGATGGCGGCGGCTTGGGCGTCGTCAAAATCCACGCAGATGGCGGCGCGATTGTTGCTTTGTTCCCATTGATGGCGGCGAACCAGAACCCGCGCGGCGGCAGTGGCTCCGGCAACGGCCGTTGTCAGTGAAAGTAAGCGAGATAGTTTCAATGTTTTTTCCTTATGCGGCTTAGAATCATCTGCCCCGTATCCGTCCGCGCCGCGTGGAAAAGGATGGCCCAGATGTGGAATAGGTCACGGCCGTCTCGCGCCCAGCGCGCCGTCTCGGCCCGATCCTGGATGCCGCGCAGCAGTCGTTGGCGAATGGTGACGAGCGGTTTTTGCTGGGTGCGGCGCAAAATATAGGTCAATCCCAGCCCGGCGATGCGGCGGCGTAAACGGCCGGGCGCGGCCTGCGCCAGTTTGTCCAGCACATCTGGCGGCGCCGGGGCGGACAGCAGTTTTTGCGCCAGCGACAGGGCGGCCAGGGCATAGGGCGCGGCGCGGTATTGGCGGGCGCGGCCGGTAAAAACGGGCCAGTTCACCCGGCCGGAACCAGAGACGATGAGCAGGTCGGTGAGCTGGACAAAGGCGGGCGCGCCCTCGATGAGGTGGAAGCAAAAGTGGAGGCAGAGGTGCAGTAGGAGGTCGTCGGGGCTGAGGGTGAGGCACGGCAGTTCCCCCAGCGTCGCCATTTCCGCCCGCTGCCGCACGCCGGGGGTGATGTCCACCTTCAGGCCAAACCACGACTCCTCCAGCGAGATATGCGGCTCTACCATGCGCTCCCCGGCGGCGGAAAGGTAGGGGTTGACGGTGGCCGTCTGCTCCCCGGCGCGGCGGAAGGCGCTGGTGTGTTTGGTCACGCCGGCGCCCATCTCCGCCGATTTATGCTTGCCGCCGTAGCCTAACCGGGTCAACAGGGCTTCGGCGCGGGGCAGTTCGGCCGGGGTGAAGAGCAGGTCAATGTCGTTCATGGGGCGCAGCGCCGGGGCGGGGTAGTAACTGGCGGCGAGGTGGACGCCTTTGAGGGCGGTGGGATGCAGGTTGGCATCGGCGCAGGCAGCCAGCAGTTCGTCCAGTTGAGCATAAATAGCGGCGTTGCGTTTGCTCTGGGCTTGATGGGTGACGGCCAGTTTGGCGGCGGCGCGGGGGGGCGGCTGGAGCGACCATTGGCTGAGGCGATGGTGCAACTGCGGCGCCAATCCCAACACGATGGCGCGCACCGCCAAATCATCCCAATCAACCTGCCGGGAGACAAAATCAGACTGCCATTGAGCGGGCGTCTGATCAGGCCGGAGGGCATCGAGTAGGGTTTGGGTTGTTGCCAGCGCCGCAGCGGTCATGTTTTGGGCAAAAGGAGGGGTGTATCCCTTGATTGTCGGTTAATTATCTGAAAGGATTGGAGTTAAATTGTGTGTCAGGATGATGGTGCGCACACCACCATGCAGCCACGGGTGGTCAGTGGTCAGTGTTCAGTGTTCAGTGTTCAGTTCAGACTATTTACTGGCTACTGATTACTGTTTGCTGGTTACTGATTAGTGGCTGCTGAAGGTAATTTGGGATAGTTCTTTGTGTTTCTTAACTTGCGGTTTTTTGTACATAGATGCCTCCTCGTCCAGGTAAAGACAATCCAGGTTACACTCCTCTTTTTGACCAAAACATATTTTTTCTTGGGCGATGTGGGCGTTGAAGCAAGTGATTGATGCCCAAAAGTATAAGGGGTTTTGATGACACTGTAAATCATTTTACGTAATTGAACCATTTATGGATGGTTGAAAACGGCCGTAACCGATATGATTGGCCTGATGGATTTGGAAAGTTTGTGGATTGATTCTCAAGGCGAAACGGCTGATTTTTGGGGCCGGCGGGCGGGCGAAGCCCAGTTCAGCCGCCGATTCCGGTTATTTGGCTGGCCGGTCACGGCCGTCAGCAACCAGCCAGGGGTATTGACGGCCGTTGACCACGCCATACCCGCCTATTCCACCGCCCCGGCCCGGACAGACGCCGGTTTTCACATCCAGTTCGTGGTGCAGCCGATGCGCCTGCCTCCCGGCCCGGCCCCGGCCGATCTGATCCAGCGCATCACCTACACCGGGGGCGGGGAATGGCTGGCGATGCAGTTGGGTGGATGGGGGATGGCGTTTGTGGATTTGGCGCGGAAGCGGGCCACGGCCGTGCTGACTCCAGAGTTAGCCCAACAACCGAAATTAGTGGCACAGGTCGTTTTGCACACCATTTTGCTCAACTTCGTCATCGCCAGCGGCGCGGGGATGTTGCACGCCTCGGCGCTGCTGGGGGCGGATGAGCGCCTGCTGCTGCTGATGGCGCCGCACAACAGCGGCAAATCCACCACCGCGCTGCGGCTGGCGCTGGCCGGCTGGCGGCTGATGACGGACAGCATGGTTTTTGCGCTGCCGGACAGCGGCCTGGTAGCCGGGTTCCCGGTGGGACAGGTGAAGCTGCGGGAAGACGTGGCCGCCAGTATCCCGGAATTGTCGCCCTTTTTACAGCCGGAACCGGTGCGGCAGGAGATGAAGTATCGGCTGGACTTGCGAGAATTTGAGGAGGCGTTGGTGGAAACGGCCGTCATCGCCCCCAAAAACATGTCATTATGTCTACTTTCCCGGCATGACCGGCCGGAAACGATGATAGAGCCGGCAGGCCGGACGGCCGTGTGGCAGTCGGTGATGGCGAACAGTTTGTATTATGATGAGACGGCCGTGTGGCAGCGCAATCTGACCCAACTGGAACCCTTGATCCGGCGCGCCCAATCCTTCCGCCTGACCATCGGCGCCGACTCCGACCAATTGGTTGCCGTATTGCGCCAACTTGGGCATGATCGGGGGTAAGAATCGTCGGCACAATGCCGTCAAAAATACACTCTTTTCATAAGCGGAGAAAGGACAATGACCCAAACTGGGAAACAAATTATTTTATATGGCGTGAGTTGGTGTTCGGACTGCCACCGCGCCCGCCATTTGCTGGATGCGTTTGGCATTGAGTATGTTGATATTGATGTGGACGAAAACAGGGTAGGGCTGGACTTGGTAAAACAGGTCAATGACGGCCGTCGAGTGGTTCCCACCATCATTTTTCCCGACAACTCAATTCTGGTGGAGCCATCCAATGAAGATTTGGCAGAGAAACTAGGCGTCGCTTTAGAGGAGATGGCCTGATGTTGACGGGGACGCCAAACGGCCGTTTGCAAGCCGCCTTACACCGACTAGAAGAACTTGAATACGAAGATGCTCTAGTGTCCCGGTTGGGCCAATTGGTGTTGGCCGGCGAAGATCGGGAACTGTACCAGGTCAATCCTCGCTACCTGGCCGAACGGTTGGACAGCGGCGAACAAACCGGGCTGGGTCTGCTCATCGCCGCTGTCTCAGAACGGCTGTTCAAGCTGGGCTGGCGCATCCACTGTCCCGAATGCGGCGGGTATGGCGACGCCGGCGACGCGCTGGCCGAAGTGGATAGCGATGCCCAATGCGGTCATTGCAGCCATCGCTTCCAAACCCATCTCGACGATGAGATCAGCGTTCATTTAACGGTAAGCCAGCGTTACCGGTCGCTTTCTGACGAAGCCAAAGCGGATTTTGCTTTTCGGGATGAGATAGACCGGCGGATGGGACCGTTGCTCGCTTTGTCGTTGATGAATGCGCCTAATTTCCGCAAGCTGATTGATGACCAGATTTTGCCGGAAGGTCAGTCGCTGGGCATCAAACGATTGGCCGTTTTTTTTTCTGATTTACGCCAATCCACCGCCTTTTACCACAAGTTGGGGGACGCCGAAGCGTATCACTGGGTCAACGAACATTTCAAGGTGATGTTTGCCGCCGTAGAAAAGCATGGCGGTTCGGCGGTGAAAACGATTGGGGATGGGGTGATGGGTGTTTTCACGTCGCCATCGGCCGCGCTGTTGGGTATTGCTGAAGCGATGCAAAAAATCAATCAGTTAAACCAGCAAGCGGGACTGACCAGCAGTGATCAGTTGGCGCTGAAGGTGGGGTTGCATTGCGGGCCGTGTATTGTGGTGACGTTGAACGGCCGTCTTGACTATTTCGGCGAAACGGTCAACATCGCGGCCCGGCTGGGCGGGTTGTCCAGCGGCGGGGATGTCATCATCAGTCAGGAAGTTTTGGACGAGGAAGATGTGACGACGCTGATGCAGACGATGGGCGAAGTGCGGCCCATCGCCGCCCGCCTGCGCGGACTGCCCGGCCACTACGACCTGCATCGAATTGTGATTGATTAAATGAGGGGCGTTACCCGCACAGTATAGAGAACCTGATGGACCGTCGTTAACTGTTAACCGTTAGCTGTTGATTATTGGCTGTTAGCCGCTGATTGTTGGCTGTTATTTGATATTCACCGGCTCATCCACATTAAACCGGTAGCCCGTCCCCCGCTCCGCCTGAATGTACTGCGGCTCGTTCGGAGTTTCTTCGATTTTGCGGCGCAGCCGATGCACGTGAACATGGAGCCGGTCTTCCTGCGCATTTTCCATGGGCCAGATGCGGTTGAGCAAAAATTGGGTGGTGACGATCCGGCCCGCATTTCGCACCAAAATGTACAACAGTTTGGTTTCGGTGGGGGTGAGTGACACCGGTTCTCCATCTACCAACGCTTCCCGATTAGGAAAGTTGACCATCAGTCGTTTGTCAATGGAGGTGGTGGTTTCAAGGGTGTATCGGTAATCGCCCATGCGCCGCAGCACCCGGCTGACCCGCGCCACCAATTCCACCGGATTAAACGGCTTAATGATGTAATCGTCAGCGAATTGTTCCAATCCATCTATGACGGTCTCTTCTGTGTTGACGGCCGTCAGCATGATGATGGGCAAGTCGCTAAACTCGCGCACCGCCCGGCAAAACTCAAACCCACTCATTATGGGCATATGCAAATCCACAATGGCCAGATGGGGGACGCCGTGCCGGGCGATCAATTTGAGCGCATCTTTGCCGGAAACGGCCGTCATCACCAAATAACCAGCCTGCTCCAACGTATGCTGCACAATCCGCAGCGTAAACGCATTGTCATCAACCGCTAAAATCTTTTGGGGTTCTATGAAAGCATCAAGCATAACGCGCCAAATCAACAAAAAGGTAATTACATCTTGCCGGACGTACTTTTGACTATAATCAAATCCGCAAGAATCGCAAGTTTCACGTAAGTATACTTGAAATACAGCGATCTTAAAGTATTTGTGTTAACTAGCGCATCCATTCCCCGCTTGGACAAAACACCCCAAAAGCACGTTTGTCAAAATCTGCTATACTACATAATGTAAAATCACCCAGTAGTAATCACAGTTGCAATGAGGCGTAAAACGCACATAAAATCCAGAGGTGAGCGCAATGGCTACAATCCTCGTCATAGACGATGATGAACTTGTTTCACGAACATTACAACGAACATTGAAAGTGTATGACCATCATGTCATGGTGGCGAACAGCGGCATTGAAGGGCTGCAATTGGCCCGCCGCCACCCGCCAGACCTGTTCATCCTCGACATTATGATGCCTGGCACCGACGGATACACCGTTTGCCGCCAGATTCGCGGCGACCCGATTCTACTTGATGTCCCGGTACTCTTCCTCACGGCCAAAGCCAAAGATGAAGACAAAATAGAAGGATTCCGCGCCGGAGCCGACGATTATCTGAGCAAACCATTCAACATGGAAGAGTTGCAGCTTCGGGTGAAAGCGGTTTTGCGCCGCGCCAATGCGCCAGCTCTGGCAGCCGAACCCCCTTCCGAAATCATTGTGGGCAATGTGCGGTTAGACTGCCGATCTTTTGAAATCAGCACCCCGGCAAACACCATCTTGTTGACCAATGTGCAGTTTGATTTGCTGTATCACTTGATGAGTCACGTGGATCAAGTTTTCAACAGCCAGCAATTGCTGCAAGATGTGTGGGATTACCCGCGAGACACCGGCAGCCCGGAATTGGTGCGGGCGCATATCAAGAATTTGCGCGAAAAAATCGAACCGATTCCCAGCAAACCTCGGTATATCTTGACGATTCAAGGACATGGATATATGTTCTCGTCAGAAGCAACAAAGGATGGTTGATTACCGCATCGCTTGATAGGCTTACACCGGATTTGAATGAAGGTTGTAGTTTTGAGCTAGAGATGGGATATCATATCCTCCTCTAGCTCTTAGCATAATTGTGGATTGTTGATGATGGCGTCACCCAATTTACCGTTTGTCGCAGATGCGGCAGCTCACATTCTGGTTGTTGATGACGAGCCGGAAATCGCCGAATCTCTGGCCGATTACCTGACTAAAAAGGAAGGGTATTCGATTTCGTTAGCTGGCAATGGCCAGGAAGCGGTGCGGTTTCTGGAAGAATCATTAGCCCAGGATCGGGAAATTGATTTGATGCTGCTGGACATGCGGATGCCGGGCATGTCAGGGCTGGAAGTGCTGGCCTGGATTCGAGAGCATCAAGATTTGCAATATATGCGGGTGGTGCTGCTCACGGCCGCTGCCGGCAGCCATGAAAAAGTGGAAGCGCTTTCGGCCGGGGCAGACGATTACATCACCAAGCCGTATTATCCGCAAGAGCTGTTAGCGCGGGTGAAAACGATTCTGCGTACGCAGCAGTTGGAGAAGCAGTTACAGCGGCAAAGTCAACAGTTGGCTACCTTGAACCGGGTGGCGCAAGCGATGGCGGCAACTTTGGCGCAGCAGGAGGTATTGGACACGGCCGTTGACGGCATCCAGGCGCTTCTCGATGTGGAAACGGCCGCAGCCTTGATGATTGAGGGCGGCTTGCTGCGCTTCCAGCATATTGTTAGCCTAAACGGCCGTCATCCCCTGACCGGTCTCCCCGCCATCCCGCCCGACAAAAGTTTGTTGGGAACGGTGTTTAACCAGCAGACGGCCGTCTTCCTCAACCCACCCATCGCCGATCCCCGCTATCTGCCGGAATTGGACGCCCCGCCGGGTCTGACGGCGCATTCTATGATCCTGGCCCCGCTCAACGTCCACGGCCGTCCGGTGGGGGTGTTGTGCGGCTATAACAAACAAACCGGCCCGTTTACGGCCGTCGAACTCGACCTGTTCGTTTCCCTGGCCAACGCCGTCGGCGAAGCCATCGAAAACGCCTGGCTCTTCCACCGCATCCGCCAGCGGCAGCAAGATCTGCTGGAAAACCGCAACACCCTGCAAGCCCTCATTGACGGCATCCCCCATCCCATCTACACCATCAATGACGACTGGCAAATTGTCTCCATCAACCAGAGCCAGGCCGACCAACTCGAAGATGAGGCCGAGGCGCTGGCCGGGCAGGTGTGCCATCAAGCCTTTTACCAACGAGACACGCCGTGCCACCATTGTCAGGCCAGCCGCGCGCTGAGGCAAAAATCAGCCCAACATTGGGCCGTCAAATGGCTCGGAGCCGACCATCTGCCCCGCGAATGGGATGTGGATGCGTATCCCGTCCCCAGCACGCAAGCCGCCGCCGCCCGCGTCGTCATTTTGTGGCAGGATCGGACAGATGAGCGGCGTCTGGAGAACTCGCTGCTGCAAGCGGGTAAACTGGCGGCTATCGGTCAGTTGGCCGCCGGCGTCGCCCACGAGATTAACAACCCATTGACGGCCGTCAACGCCAACGCCCAACTGCTCAAAATGGTCATCCCGCCCGACGACGAAAACTACGAATCCGTCGAACTCATCGCCAAGGCCGGGGAACGGGCCACTAAAGTGGTGCGCGGCCTGCTTGATTTTGCCCGGCAGGAACAATACGCTTTCACCGCCACCGACGTCAACCGCACCATACAGCAAGCCCTCGAGCTGGTGCATTACCAACTGCAAAACGCCAACATCACCATCACCCAATCCTTTGCCGACGATTTGCCCCATATCATCGCCAGCGCCGAACACACCAAAAGCGTCTGGCTCAACCTGCTGGTCAATGCCAGGGATGCGGTCTTGCATCGTCCGGAAGACCGGCAAATCGAAATCACTACCCGTCTCGACCCGGAAGAGGAGCATGTGCAGGTGCTTTTTCGGGATAACGGCAAGGGCATGACCAAGGCGGAAGCGGCCCACATTTTTGAGCCGTTTTACACCACCAAAGACCCTGGCCAGGGGACGGGGCTGGGCCTGGCTACCTGCCATCGCATCATTGAGCAGCATGGGGGCGAAATCCATGCCCTGAGCGAGCCGGATGGCGGCACCACCTTTTTCATCCGCCTGCCCATTAACCCGGCCATCGAAGATATGGACATCAAAGCAATGGGCGTCAAAGCGATGGGGGATTATGGGTAATCAGTCGTTAGCCAACGACATCACCCTGGGCGATATTTTGCGGATGTCCTTGCCGCTGGATACCGTTTGTCTGGCGGGATCAAGGCACGCTAATCGGCCGGTGCGCTGGGTGGCTCAGATCACCAGTTGGGAGCAGTTACCGACGCAAGTAGCCACGGGCGATCTGGTGATGGTGTCGGCCAATCTGCAAAACAGCCCGGCTCAACTCCAATTAAAGCAATCGTTAGCGGCGTTAGCGGCGTTGGATGTGGCCGGATTGTTGATGTTTGCGCCGCTGCCGCCGGCCGTTCGGGAAAAGAGTTTGCAACTTGATCTGGCCGTGCTAGTGGCGCCATCCCATATCTCGCCGCGGGAGGCGCACCGGGCGATTGTCTCTTTGTTGCTGAACCGGCAAACGGCCGCCAACGAGCGTAGTTTGCAGCTTTACCGCAAGTTGTCGGATATGTCGCGGGAAGGGCGGGGGCTGCCGGAGATGACGGCCGTCATGTCCAGACTGACCGGCAAAATCATCGTGGTGCAGGATAAACGACTGGAAATCCGGGCGATCAGCGTGCCTGATTCCAGCGATGTGGATGTGGATTTGCTGACGGCCGTGTTGCAAAAACGGGAACACCTGCCCGAAAAACTACGCAATCGAAAAGCCGCCGCCCGCGCTCAGCAAAGCTACTGGCAACAGCTTTTGCCCATCGAAAACATGGGGCGTCTCATCAGCCCCATCGTTTCTGGCGACCGCGCCCGCGGCTATCTGTCCGTCATCGGCCCGGCCGACCAGCTTGATTTGCTGGACAGCCTCACTGCCGAACATGGCGCTGCCGCCTGCGCCCTGGAGATGGCTAAAGCCAAAGCGGTGAGCGAAGCCAAAAAAGCGCTGCGCGGCGACTTTTTGGAGGGATTGCTGGCGGGAACGATGCCCGAAAAAGAGATCAAACGGCTGGCAGGCCGGTTGGATCATGACACAAAACAACCGCACGCCGTCTTGATTTTCACTTGGGCCGGTCAGGACACCCCCTCTTTGCGCCGGCTGGAAACGGCCGTGAACTGGGTTCTCACCAACCACAGCCGCGCCACCCTCCTCCACATCTATGGCGACCAACACATCTGCCTCTTTCAGGCGCTCAAAGACGCCGACGACATGGAAATCGCCCATACCCTGGCCCGGCGGCTGGGCGAACAAGTCAGCAACGATAATCCCGGCAGCAAACTCATCGGCGGCTTGAGCGGCCCCGCCCACACCCTGGCCGATTGGCCCCGCATGTACGGCGAAGCCCTGCAAGCGATGCAGTTGGGCCAACGGCTGCAACTATCCCACGTGGTTGATTTCAACAGCCTGGGCGTCTACCGGCTGCTAGGCCAGCTTGACGATGTTCCTGTCGTGCGCACGTTCACGCAACAGGTCATTGGCCCGCTGGTGCAATACGACAAAGATCACCGCAGCGCTCTTGTCCAGACCCTAGACGCCTACTTCAACCATCACGGCAACATCAGCCAGACGGCCGAAACCCTCTACATTCATCGCAACACCCTGTTATACCGGCTGGAACGCATCCAGGAATTGACCGGGCATGATTTAGCCCGGGCCAACATGCGTCTGGCGCTTCATCTGGCGCTCAAATTCTGGCAGTTACAGTCTGACTCTGATTGATTTTCCAAGTTGTTTGTGCAGTTTATACAAGTTGATACGTCAACTATTCTGGCAGCTTGCCAGTAGAGGCCCCCAAAAAATTTCCGTATAATTAAAAGCGACTTGTGCTGAAATGCGCGATTCAGTGGGAAATAGTGGGAATACCAACGAGGACGGCTTAGCCCGTCCTTTTTGGTTTCTAGCTGATGAGCGGCCTGGCAGAAAACCTGCCGGGTCTTTTTGTTTTTGGTATGCTTGTCCGACTGGCTGATTGAGGCTGGAAGTAGACGATGACAAAACAGTTAACCCCATTTGGCGAAAAGTGGCAAGAGCGCATTGCCGAGGCCAGAACTCTTCTGGAAGCGGTACGCGCGCAGCTTGTGGAAACGGAAGCGGAACTGGCCGAACGGCTGGCCCGAATCAACGCTTTCGAGTTCAACCTGCGCGCCAAAGTGGGGCATTGGGTCAAACGGTTAGAGAATTTA
Organism: Chloroflexota bacterium; assembly: GCA_024277135.1. Taxonomy (GTDB): domain Bacteria; phylum Chloroflexota; class Anaerolineae; order Promineifilales; family Promineifilaceae; genus JAJRVV01. The sequence continues at coordinate 15,857 of JAJRVV010000179.1, forward strand.
GACCGGGAGATCGAGAAGCTGCACCGGGAGTTGCGGCTGCGGGATGAGGAATGGGGTGATATGGACGGCCGTACCGCCCACTGGCGTTTGTCCGATTTTGAGGCATCTCAGACCGGGGCGTACCGGTATCGAAAAGCCGCCCCACCGCCGCCACCTACCCCACTCGACCGGGATACCAAAGCTGAAATCAAACAAATTTATCGGGAATTGGCGCGCCGCTTTCATCCCGACATGGCAGTAAACGAGACTGACCGCGCCTACCGCACCCAAATGATGATGACCATCAACGCCGCCTACACTGCCTGCGATTTGGAAAAGCTCAAAGCATTGACCCTGGAACCAGATGCCGCCCATCTAATTGACACCGCCCAGTCCGACGCCGAACTGCACGCTGCCATTAACCGGGAAATCGGCCGTTGCCAACGGCGTCTGGTCGAAATCGAATCGGAACTGGCCCAATTGGCTCGGCATCGCAGCAGCCAATTGATGCGGCAAAAGGAACGAGCCGACGCTGAAGACCGGGATTTTTGGGCCGATTTGGAAGCGCAGTTGCGGGATCAATTTGCCCGGCGGCAGGTAGAGCGGGATGTGCTCAAAGGAGAAATGGGCCGGATCGGGGAGTCGCCTGTCTCTGTGGCCGGGGATGATTGGGCGGATACGGTGTGGGATTTAACATTAGAATATGCTTACGACGAAGGGCCGGATTTATCCGCAGAAGAAATCATTTTTCGGCGGCGCACCCGGCGCGACTATGATGAGGACAACCCAGATTCGCCCGAATGGGAGGTGTGGTGATGGGTCACGACGGCCGTCCTCCCCACATCCTTTTACTGACTACCAACCACACCTACCGCGCCCCGGCCTTTTTACAAGCAGCCGAAAGTTTGGGCATTGAGGTGGTACAGGCGATGAACATGCCTCAAGCGTTGGCCGAAGAATGGCAGATGCCGTTAGGAATCGAGTTTGAGCAGGTGGAAACGGCCGTTGCCGCCATTACCGCCTACGCCCGCCAACATCCGCTGGCCGCCATCCTGGGGGTAGACGATAGCGGTACGCTGTTGGCTGCCCACGCCGCCGCCGCCCTGGGCCTGCCCCACAACGATCCGGCGGCGGCGCTGGCCGCCCGCGATAAATTCGTCATGCGGCGAAAACTGCGGGAAGGCGGCGTGCCCGTGCCTGGGTTCCGCCGCTTTGCCACCGATGATGATTTGGCCGCCATCGCCCGCCAGGTGCGTTATCCCTGCGTCGTCAAGCCGCTTACCCTCTCCGGCAGCCGCGGTGTCATTCGCGCCAATGATCCCGATGAATTTGTCCGGGCAGCAGCTCGATTGCGCCGCCTGCTGGCAAAACTCGGCCCTGGCCCCCACCCCTTTTTAGTGGAGGATTTCATACCTGGTTTTGAGGTGGCGCTGGAAGGGATGCTGGATGACGGCCGTCTCACCCTGCTGGCCCTGTTCGACAAACCCGATCCGCTGGACGGCCCTTTTTTCGAGGAGACGATTTACGTCACCCCTTCCCGCCTGTCGGATGACGCGCAAACGGCCGTTGCCGATTGTGTGGCCCAATCTGCCCGCGCCCTCGGCCTGCGCGCCGGCCCCATCCACGCCGAACTGCGGCTGAATGAGGACGGCCCCTGGTTGATAGAGGCGGCCGGCCGTTCCATCGGCGGATTGTGTTCGCAGACGCTCCGTTTTGACGCCGGCGCCTCGTTGGAGGAACTGATTTTGCGGCAGGCGGTGGGGATGCCGCTGCCATCCACGCCCGCCGACGCCCAGGCCAGCGGGGTGATGATGATCCCCATCCCGGAAGCGGGCCTGCTGAAGGGGGTCGGCGGCATGGAAGCAGCCAAACGAACGCCGCTGGTGGAGGATGTGGCAATCACCGCCCGGCTCAATTACACCCTGACGCCGCTGCCGGAGGGGGAGAGTTATCTTGGTTTTATTTTTGCGCGGGGGGAGACGGCTGCGGCCGTGGAAGCCGCTTTGCGGGAAGCGCACAGTAAGTTGAAATTTGAGATCGCGCCCGTCATTCAACTACACGTGGCAGGCAGCGAGTCAAGCGGCAGCTGGTTCCCGGTTTAATGCTTTCACTTCCTGTCTGATTTTCTGACCAAACTTTTGTTGGGCTACTTCCAGATCATACCGGGCTTGCAAGCGCAGCCCGACATCGGGGCTGGTGCCAAAATAAATCGCCAATCGCATGGCGGTATCGGCCGTCACAGACCGCTTGCCATTCACAATTTGGCTGATGCGCAGCGCGGGCACGCCGATGTCTTTTGCCACCCGGTATTGGCTCAACTCCAATGGCTTCATAAAATCTTCCAGCAACAGTTCGCCGGGATGTATGGGGGGTAATCTCTCTTCCATTTCTGATTTCCTCAGTTACAGAATTGTAACGCGCGCCGCCCGCCACTCGCTACTTTTTAAGCTGGCCCAACTGGCCAGAGGTCGGCTCCGCTCAACAGAACCAATTTTCGCTGAGGCGGGGCGGGGCTGGTTGGAAGAGGTTGAGGAGGGGATCGGCGGGCGGAGTACGGCCGTCCATCCCATACGCCAGCCGTTCAATCTCCGCAAACACCGCCAACGGATCGCCATCCCCCATTTGCTCCGCCACCTGACTGACGGCTTGATGTAGTTCATCCAGGCGCGGGTCGGGGTGCCGCCAGGCGTAGCTGAAATTGGCTGCGTCCAACGCGCCCAGCCACCCGGCATCCTCGTTCTCGGCCAGCAGCGCGCTCTGCGGCGGAATGAGCAGGCGGACGGCGTATTGCACCGTCGGGACGTGGGGGATGAGGCCGCGCCGGCGAATCCAGTCCAGCATGGCGAGATAATCAGCCAGCGTCGTCCAGGGGGTGAACGCCACCCAGGTCGGCTGGACGGCGATCCCGGCCTGGGCCAGAATGTTCAGCGCCGTTTCCATGTCGGACACGGTGTGCCCCTTGCCCAGACGGGCCAGCACCGTTTCGCTGACCGACTCGAAGGCAGAAACGACGAAGGCGCTGCCCAGCGCCGCCAATTCCGGGAATTTATCCCGGTGGCGCAGGATGTGTTCCACTTTGACGGTGAAATCGAAGGTGAGGCCGGGAAATTCGGCGCGCAGAGCGCGGGCGATGTTGAGGGCGTGACCGGGGCCATTGAGGAAGTCGGGATCGCCGAAGGTGATGTGACGCGCCCCGGCTTTCACCTGCTGGCGGATGTCGGCCATCACGGTTTCGAGCGGGATGATGAAGAAACGGCCGTCATACACCGGCACGATGGGACAGTGGCGGCAGGTGTGCAGACAGCCTCGTGAGGCTTCGACGTAGCCGGCAGGCACGGCCGTGCCCTTGTGCATGTAATGGGCGTATTCGGGCAAACCAGGCAGGCTGGCCCGTTTGGGGATGGGGAAGGATTGGCGGGCCATGATGGGGTCAGCAACGACCATCACCGGTTCCCCGGATAATACCGCCTGAATCTGGGCCAGCAGCGGCCGTTCCACCTCTCCGGCCAACAAGGAATCGGCCAGCCCCTCGCTCAGCAAGTAATCCCGGTTCAACCAGGCGTACAGGCCGTAAAAGCAGATGTGGGCGTTGGGATTGATTTCTCGCACCCGGCGGGCGGCTTCAACCCCCAAACGCAAGGCGGTGTGCATAGGCGCGGCGATGCACACAAACTTTGCTCGTTTAGCTTCAGATTTGGGGAAGGGGGAGATGGATAGGTCAACGGCCGTTGCCGCCAACCCTGCCTCGTCCAAAAACGCCAGCGGCCAGGCTAAACTAAGCGGCTGATGACCTAATTCGTAGCAAGACAACAACAAAGTCATCATTGTTATCTGTTTATTGTTGCCTGTTTTCTGTCAATCACTTCTTCGCTGGCGCGCCGCCGCTCAGGGCTGACGGATCCGCCCCTTCGTTGAAGAGATAGTTTTCCATTTGTTCAAATATGAACTCGTTCGAGCGCGGGTCGGCCATGTTCAGGCCATAATGGTTGATGAGCAAGCTGGACTGCTCAGTCCACATCTCCCAGGCTAAAGCGGAGACTTCTTCGTAGATGCGCGTTCCCAGATCGCCGGGGAATGGGGGGGTAGCCAGGGCCGGCAGCTCTGTCTTGAACTTGGCGCAATGCACAACGGTGATGCTTTTGGTTTCTCTAGCCATGAATATCCTCAATTTTGAATAGATGATGGTGGATTCGGGTGAATCATTGCGTATGAGTATATAATTGGTTGCCACTGGGTCAAACGAATTGATTCGTTTCTTATGAAATTCATTGGCAAAATCGGCGCATTGGAGGCCAAAGATGAGCCAGGAACAACCCATCGTCGCGTTTCAGGGAGAAATGGGCGCGTATTCGGAACAGGCAGTACGCCAGCAATTTGGGAAGAGCGCTGTGCCTCTGCCCTGTCCAGTCTTCAGCAGTATTTTTACAGCGGTGGCGGACGGCCGCGCCCATTACGGTATGTTGCCCATTGAAAACTCCCTGGCTGGAACCGTCATCCCCGCCTACGACTTGCTCATTGACCATGATTTGCGCGTCCAGGCGGAAGTGGTTTTGCGGGTGGAGCATTGCTTGATGGCCCCCCCCGGCGTCTCCTTAGCCGACATCCACCGCGTCAAATCCCATCATCAAGCGTTGGCCCAATGTGAAAAAACGTTGCGGCGACTGGGCGTGGAACCGGTGGATTATTACGATACCGCCGGCGCCGCCCGCGACCTGGCGGCCAACCCGGAACCACACACCGCCGCCATCGCCAGCGAACTGGCGGCCGAAGCGTATGGCCTGGAGGTGCTGGCCCGCCATGTGGAAGACCTGGACTTCAATTTCACCCGCTTTTTTGTGCTGGGGCGAGGTGAAACGGGGCGGCAAGACCCCAGCAAAACCTCCATCATCTTCACTACGCGGCATGTGCCGGGGGCATTGGTGGCGGTGTTGAACGAGTTGGCGCGGCGGGAGTTGAATTTGACCAAGATCGAGTCCCGACCGCGGCGCAACCGCCCCTGGCATTACCTGTTTTATGTGGATTTTGAGGGGCATGAGATGGACACGGCCGTGCAAGCGGCATTATTGGGCATTTTGAAACACGCTTCTTTTCTCAAGGTTCTCGGCTCTTATCCGGCGGCGGCACTAACAATCAACAATCAACAATCAACGGTTAACAATTAACGATGGCTTCTGCTCGTGTTTTGTTTTTCGGGTTGACCGGCGCGTTTTCGCGGACGGCTCTGCGAGTTTTGCTGGAGGGCGGGGCAGAGATTGTGGGCGTGGTCGCGCCGGAAGCGAATCTGACCACGCCTATTCGACCGCTGCCGCCGCCAACGGCCGTCTCCCAACTCCCCATCCTCAACCCATTCGCCGCTTCAACGATTCTGGAATTGGCCTGGGCGCAAAACATTCCTGTTTTCCAACTGCGCCAACCCGCCCATGCCGATAGTTTGGCGATGCTGGCCGAATTGGGGGCGGATACGGCCGTCGCCGCCTGCTGCAACCAGAAAATCCCGCCAAAACTATTGGCTTTGCCCCGGCATGGCTTCCTCAACATTCACCCCTCGCCGCTACCTGCTTATCGCGGGATTGCGCCGCTGTTTTGGCAGCTGCGAGCCGGAGAAACCCAGACCGGCGTCACCGTGCATTGGATGGATGAGGGATTGGACACGGGGGATATTGCGGCGCAAACGGCCGTCCCCTTCCCCGAAGGCGCATCCGGCAAAGAACTGGATAATCTGCTGGCCGCCGAGGGTGCAAAATTAGCGTGCCGACTTTTGCCCCAATTGGATTCTGCGCCGCGCCGCCCCCAGCCCCCAGGCGGTTCCGTCCAACCGGCTCCCACCGCTGCCGATTTTCGGCTGGATTTGAATTGGTCAGCCCGGCGCGCTTTCAACTTTATGCGGGGGACGGATGATTGGGGACGGCCGTATCCCGTCACGATTGGCGGTAAAACGCGGCGGTTGGCGACGGCCGTCTCGTATGAGGCGGATGGGGCGCTGGATGAAAGTGTGGTGGTGGACGGCCGTGACGTTTGGGTTCAATTCCAGCCCGGCGCGCTGCGCGTGATGGCTCCCTCTTCATAATCCTTAAAACCCGGCTATAATCAGAGCATGACATTCCAACCACCTGAAAACGTCCAGAAAATCCTGCAAAACCTGCCGGCCAAACCGGGGGTTTACCTGCACATAAACAAGGACGGCCGTATCATTTACGTGGGCAAAGCGATCAACCTGCGCCACCGGGTGCGCTCCTACTTCCACAAAAACGTAGACTCCACCAAAACCCGCCGCCTGCGCCGCCAAATCGCCGACATCGAAATCATCACCACCGACTCCGAACTGGAAGCGCTGCTGCTGGAAAACACCCTCATCAAAAAGCATCGCCCCCATTACAACATCCGGCTCAAAGATGACAAACGCTACCCCTACATCAAAGTCCATTGGGCCAGTCACTTCCCCAAAGTGACCGTCACCCGGCGCATGGCCCGCGACGGCTCCCGCTATTTCGGCCCTTACACTTCCGTCTGGGCCGTCCACCAAACGCTCGACTTGCTGCGTAAAATCTTCCCGTATCTCACCTGCGACCGGACGATTAACGGCAAAGACGGCCGCGCCTGCCTCTACTACGACATCAAACTATGTCACGGCCCCTGCATCGGCGCTGTCAATCGGGAACAATACCGGGGGATGATTAAGCAGTTGATGGACTTTTTGAACGGCCGTTCCGACCACATCATCACCCAATTGGAAGAGCGCATGAAGCGCGCCGCCGAAATGCTCCAATTTGAACGCGCCGCCGAAATCCGGGACCAGCTCAAAGCGGTCAACAAAGTCGTCGCCAAACAAAAAGTCATTTCCGCCGCCAACACCAACCAGGATGTCATCGCCTTCGCCCGCGAAAAAGGAGACGCCTGCGTCCAAATCTTCTTCATTCGGCACGGCAAGCTCATCGGCCGCGAATACTTTTTGCTGGAAGGGACGGAAGACGAACCGGACAAAGAGGTGCTGCAAGAATTCATCACCCAGTTTTATGATAGCGCCGCTCACATCCCCAAAGAAGTCCTGCTTCAGCATGAAGTGGACGAAGCCATCATCATCGAGCAGTGGCTCAAGCAAAAGCGCAGCGCTAAAGTGGCCCTGCGCGTGCCCCAACGGGGGCAGAAAAAGGAATTGGTGCAAATGGCCGCCGCCAACGCCGCCGACACCCTGGCTGCCCTGCGCCAACAGTGGGCCGCCGACCGTTCCAAACACGTCACCGCCATGTCCGAACTGCAAAGGGCGCTGGATTTGCCGTCGCCGCCGGCCCGCATCGAATGTTACGACATCAGCCATACTCAGGGCGCACAAACCGTCGGCTCGATGGTGGTGTTCGTCCAGGGCGCGCCGCGCAAAAGTGATTACCGCCGCTTCAATGTGCAGACGGTGGGCAATGACGATTACGGCGCCATGAAAGAGGTACTGACCCGCCGCTTCCAGCGTTACCAAGATGCGCAGGCGGGCGAACTGCACGACCCCAGCCAGATTGACAAAATCAGAAAGGAGACGGCATGGTCGCTCCTGCCCGATTTGCTCATCGTGGATGGCGGCAAAGGGCAGTTGACGATGGCGGTGGATGTACTCAAGCAGTTTGGTTTGGAGCAGGAAGTGCCGCTGGCCGGGCTGGCGAAGCGGGAGGAGGAGTTATTCGTGCCTGGAAAACTGGGGCCGATTTTGCTGCCGCGCCGTTCACAGGGGTTGTATCTGGTACAGCGGGTGCGGGATGAAGCGCATCGTTTTGCCAATGCGGGACATCGCAAGCGACGGGCTAAGGTGGGCGTGGCCTCGATTTTGGACAGCATCCCTGGCGTCGGCCCCAAACGGCGGCAAACGCTGCTCAAACATTGTGGCTCGCTGGATGATTTGCGCCGGGCCGCAGCCGAGGAGATCGCCTCAGTTCCCGGCATCCCCTTGCATGTGGCCGAGGCGGTGAAAGCGCATCTGGCGTAATGGACAGTGTGTCCTGTGTTCGCTTTTGGTGTCAAAGCGATCAGTGGTTCTCAAAATCATTCAAATAAATAAAGGAGATTCGTATGGCACATTTGACACACATCGAGGGTATCGGAGAGGCGTATGAGCAAAAACTGCGGGCGGCTGGCGTCACGTCAACGCAGGCTTTGCTAGAAACCGGTTGCACACCGCAAGGCCGCGCGGCCTTAGCCAAGAAAACCGGGGTTTCCGCCTCACAAATTTTGGAATGGGTCAATCATGTAGATTTGTACCGTATCAAGGGGATCGGTTCGGAATACGCCGGCCTATTGGAAATGGCTGGGGTGGATACGGTGAAGGAATTGGCTCAGCGCAACCCGGATAATCTCTATGCCAAGTTAGTGGAAGTGAACCAGGAGAAACAGTTAGTGCGCCGGTTGCCGACGGCCGCTCAGGCGCAAGATTGGGTGACGCAGGCCAAAGCGCTGCCCCGTGTGATTCATTACTAGGGGCGTTCGTTGTTAACGCTTGCTTAATCGAGAGATTGGAGAGTGGAGATCGTCACTCTCCAGTCTCAGTAGATCCAAAATCTGCCACGAATTTGCACAAATTTCACGAATTAAGAACGTGTTTTTCGTGTAATTCGTGGCATTCGTGGCGAAAATCTTGATCTACTGAGTCTCTAATCCCCACTAATCGGCTAACGGCCGTCACTCTTCTTCTTCCCGGTTGACGGCTGGCGGGGGCGACGGCCGATCATTGGCGCGCATCGGTTCCACCAGGGAACGCGCGTCCCGCATGGACGGCGCATCCTCCCAACGACGGAACGCCCGCCAGCCCACATACCCCAGCAGCCCCCAGAAAATCAACCAGGGGCCGCTGACAATTCCCCGGTAGATGAAAAAGTCGGCCAAACCCTGGGACGTGTTCGCCAGCCGATCCGACGCATCCCGCGCCGTGCCGCCGGGGTCCCAAATTTTCGGCGTCGGCGTCATCGTCGGCGTGGCGGTAGGCGTGGGCGTCATCGTCGGCGCCGCCGTCGGCGTGAAGGTCGGCGTCGGCGTGGGGATGAACGGGGTCAGGCGTAGCGTGATCGCAGCCGCATCCGCCCGGTTTTGCAGGTAATTCATCTGCCCCTGCACCTCGCCGATTTCCGCTTCCAGATTGAGGAGTTCCTGGTGGACTTTCAACGTTTCGGTGATGGTTCCCGCCTGATCCATGAAAGTGCGGATGCGCTCCTGGGTGGACAGCAAATTAGTGAGCTGCGATTCCAGGTCAGTCACTTGATCGGTGATGTCCTGGCCGCTGCCAGTTTCGTCCAGCACCGCGCCCAAGGTTTTGAGCGACTGCAAGAATCCTTCAAAATCGGCGGCGTTGACGCCAAAGGTGATGACGGCGTAGCGGAAGCGGCGATCATCCCCATCCCACACCCGTTCGCGCAAGGTATAAGCGTCAAACGTCACCGCCAGATTGTGGGCCGAGGTCACGGCCGTATCCGTATCTTCCACCAGTATTTCAATATCGGCGTTTTTGATGACCAGCCGCCCCGTGCCCTGGGCTGCGGCCGTCGGCGTGCGGCCGACCCAGGCAAAAGCAGCCAAGAACAGCAACCAAAATAATCCAAATAAGCGTTTGTGATTCATCTCTTCTTCTCCTGATTAACGTGAAACCTGAAGCGCGAAACGCTTCACCTTGTCGCCCTATCGCCTTGTCACCTTGTCACCCACTCATCCTATCTTGCCAACGGCGCACCATTCGCCAGGCCAGCCAGGCCATCAAGCCCAGCAGCAACAGCCAGGGGCCGGTGACGATGCCGTAGTAGATGAAAAAGTCGGCCGAATCCTGGAAATCATCTTCCAGCACCGCCATCGCTTCACCCGCTTTTTCGCCGGGCCGCCATACTTTGGGCGTGGGCGTCATCGTGGGCGTGGGGGAGGGCGTCGCCGTCGGCGTGGGGGTGACGGTGGGGGTATGGGTGGGGGTGGGCGTGGGGATGAACGGCCGTAAACTCAAATCCACCGTGGAAAAAGCCGACCGATCCTGGATGTAGTTGATCCGCCCCTGGATGATGGCGATCTCCTCCTCGATCCGCTTCAACTCCTCGTTGATCTCCAACGCTTGCTCCACGGTGCGGGCATCGTCCAGAAAGCCGCGAATCCGGTCGCGGGTCGCTTCCAGATTGCCCAGGCGGGAGTTGAGATCAACATATTCGTCGGTCACGTCCTCCCCGGAGGCGGATTCGCTGGCGACGTCCCCCAGGCGGCGCAGACGGCGCATCCCTTCTTCAAATTGGAAGACGGGAAAGGCCAGCCGCATTTCGGCGAAGCGATGGCCGCGATCATCGTCAAAAACTTGCTGGTTGATGATGTAGCCGCCCAAACTGACGGCGAGTTCGATGGCTGAGTTCACGGCCGTCTCCGTGTCATCCACGATCAGGGTCATACGGCCGTCTTTGATGATGAAGCGCTGGGTCGAAGCGGAGGTGCGGGCGGATGGGGCGATGGTCGCCAGCGGCGTTCCCGCCAATTGAACCACCGCGCCCGATTCTGATGGGGCGGATGCAGGATATTCCACTCTCCCGGCAACGACCTCTTCTGTGGCGACCCGCGTCACCACCACTTCTTCCCCCTCGGTGACAGAGGTTTCTGTGATGAGGCGGGTGACTTCTACGGTTCCCCGACTGGCGCTGCCTTGACAGGCAGCCAGCCAGATGAGCAGGGCCAACAGGCAGCCAGCCGGCAGCAGACGTTTGTTGTTCATGGCTTCTCCTCCTATGAACGTTTATGGGTATTGGGTTGATGCGCCGGGTTGGTAACGGCCGTTTGCCATCGATGCCGCGAAACTGGTCACATTTTATCAAACAAAACCATTTGGTGTTAACAAGGTGACATTTCAGGGTCTTGTTGTAACCGTTTGCTCGCGGTGCGCATGGATTTCAAACGTCTGTGCCGCCAGAAAAGTTCCCGCGCTGCTTGTCATCCCCCCTTTTCCGCTTTACAATTTGCCGCCATGGATGATTCTAAGCTGGACGAAGTACAATTACGCCGCCGCGATCCGGCCGCCTGGACGGCGCTGTTGCATCATGAAACGGACCTGCAAGATGTGGTGGTGACGGCCGTCTCCGCCAAACCCATCGTCACCCCCGCCAGCCATCATCACCGCCAGCAAGTCATCCGCTACACGCTGGCTCTGGCCAACCACACCGACCCCATCACCTTCATCGGCAAAACCACCAATGCCACCGAAGTCAATTTCTACCGGCGCGTCGCCCCGCAATTGCCGGGACTATCGCCGCGCTGTTGGTATACCCATCTGCGCCAGGGGCAAGGCTTGATCATCCTGAGCGATGTGCCCAATCATTTTCCCCCCGCCAGTTGGACGATTGACGATGTGGAGGATGTGGTGGCGCAGATGACCCGTTGGCACGCTGCCTTCTGGCAGCAAGAAGCGCGTTTGCAGCGAGAAGGGTTCGACCACTTCATCGGCATCCGCACTTACGATTGGGCGGAACTTCATGAGTTGGAATCGCTGTATTTCGAGGAAGGGCCGGCCGCCATCATCTCCGATCACGCCATTTACAACGCCCGCAATCTGGCGCCCCGCCTGCTGCGGGCGGCCAATGGGCTGGCGGTGATGCGCAGCTTGTCGGGCTGGCCGGGCATTTTGGCGGAATCCCATTTGACGGCCGTGGCCGACCTGCTGGATGACCCGGTGCCGATGCTGGAGCGGCTGCGTCATTTGCCGGTGACGCTTTTGCACGGCAATCCGCACACCTACCATTGGCGATTGACGCTGTTTGGCCAGCGGCAGTTGTTCGATTGGCAGGAAGCGAAAATCGGGGCCGGGGTGTTGGATCTGGTCTATTTTTTGGAGCAGTTTGAGCGGTTGTATAACGATGAGAGCGGCGGGATTCGGGTACGGCCGTACTGGCCGGCCACCGAAGAGACCATCATTGACAGCTACTTGTTGGGACTGTCCGCCGAATTGGGCAAACAGTTAGACGCCCGCGCTTTCCGGCAGGCCATCCCGGCGGCGCGCTGTTTGTATGTGCTGTTGCATTGGCTGCCCCAGTTTGCCGATTGGTTTGCCGAAATGCCCAATGTCTACGTCTGGCAGCGGCTGAACCGCATGTCGGACGAGCAGCTGCAGGGCACGATGTACGAGCCGATGGTGGGGTTACGGCCGTATCTGGCCAACGTCTTCCAACGCTTTTTGCGCGCCTACAGAACTTTATAACCCCACTACCCATTGCTAATTGTTAATTGTTAATTGCTAATTGTTAATTGTTAATTGCTAACCCATGCTTTCCCTAATCCTCGACTCCCTAACCTTCGGCCTGGTCATCGCTTTTATGGCGATGGGCGTCATCGGCATCATCGTGCCGGTTCTGCCGGGCACGCTGCTCATCTGGCTGGCGATTCTGGTGTATGTGTGGAGCCAGGGTATTGCCGCCGTCGGCGTGGGCGCGTTCATCTTTTTATCGCTGATTGCGCTGGTGACGGGCACGGCCGACCTCTGGTTATCTCTTCTGGGCGCGAAAAGAGGGGGGGCCAGCGGCCGTTCCTTGTTGTTTGGCGGCATCGGCGCCCTCGCCGGCACCTTTTTTGCGCCGCTCATCGGCACCCTCATCGGCTACGCCGCCGGCATTTTGCTCAGCGAATATCATACGCGGCGGGATTGGCGGGAGGCGGCCAAAGCGAGTCTGGGCGGATTGGCGGGTTGGGGATTGGCGACGGCCGTGCAGTTGGGCGGCGGTTTGCTCATGTTGGCTATCTTCATCTGGCGTGTCCTCGCCGCCGCTTGATCCGCTAAATTTAGTAATCATCTAACATTTACTTCTTGAGACCAGAGACTGGAGATTAGAGACTACCAGTCTCCAGTTAACCAGTCTCCAGTCTCCAAACAGAGAACTTGTTTCTGGACGATCACTTATCATGGACATTGAACTCATCCGAACCTTTGCCATTTACCTTTTCATCAGCATGGCCGTCAGCGTCATCCTGGCGGCGCTGCTACTGGCGCTGGTGTGGCGGCGGTTGCAAAACATCCAGGTGCCGCCCAACGCCGGATTTGCGGAGACGCTGCGTTACACCCCCTTCTCCGTCGTTTTAATTGTTGATTTACTCGATTTGGGGCTGGATTTTCTGGCCGCGCCGGTGGCCTGGGTGCTGTTAGACCGGCTGGGACTCAAAGCCTTGCGCGGCGTTTCGGTGATAGAAGCCCTCATCCCCTTCACCCAGCCCATCCCCACCATGACCTTGAGCTGGTTGGCCGCCCGACTCTTTCCCCTGGAAAAATTAGAGACCGGGGAGTTTTAGCCACCGGTCTCTAATTGTCATTTTCCCGGAAACTTGGAGTTTCCGGGAAGTTCGTTACAGCGCAAGCGGGTTTGCCAGGATTTCCGCCAACAGCTTGACACCGTTTTCCACATCATCAGCATCCAACGTCTCGCTTTGGGAGTGGACGTAGCGGCAGGGGATGGAGATGCAGCCCGCCGCCGCGCCGCCGTTGGCGATCTGGATGGAGCGGGCGTCGGTGGAGCCGCCCAGCAACACTTCTAACTGGAATGGAATCCCCGACTCCTCGGCCCGCTGGCGCATCAGCCGCACCAATCCGGCGTGGGCGATCATGCCGGCATCTTTCACTTTGATGGCCGGGCCTTTGCCCAGGCTGACATCCATGGGCCGGGCTTCGGGAATATCGCCGGTGGTGGTCACATCTACGGCGATGCCTACGTCAGGATTGAGGGCTTGGGCGGCCGTTTGCGCCCCGCGCGTGCCCACCTCTTCTTGCACGCTGAAAACGAAATAAACGTCGTGCGGCGTGGCTTTCAGCCGTTTCAGCGCTTCGATGGCGACGGCGCAGCCGATGCGGTCATCCATGCTTTTGGCGGTGAGACGAGACCCCTGGGCCATGAACGGCCGTACAAATCCGGCCGCATCCCCCACACGCACCGGGCAATCTTCCTTGCTGGACGCGCCCACGTCAATGAAATGTTTGTTGAGCGGGTGGATTTTGCCCCGGTCTTCCAGCTTGTCGCAGTAAATGACGCCCATCACGCCATTGGCAAACTGCACCCGGCTGCCCATCAAATTATGGGGAAAGACGCCGCCGATATTGGTGAAGCGAAGAAAGCCCTCTTTGGTGACATGGCTGACCATGACGCCGATTTCGTCCATGTGGGCGGCGACCATCACCTTAAGGCCGGAGCCGTCCCCTTTTTTGCGGGCGATGAGATTACCCAGCGCGTCCACGCTGATTTCGTCGGCATACGGCTCGATTTCGGGGCGGATCAATTCCCGCATCTGCTCTTCAAAGCCGGATGGCCCATACGCTTCCACCAGTTTTTTGATTAAGTCGTTCATGGTTTCCTCGATTTTGACTCTTCTCCAAAAAGCCACAGAGAACACAGAGAACATAGAGAAATTCAGAGAAAAATCTGCGCGATCTACATTTTTTTGGGGACTCGATTTTTAGCTTTCGGCTAACTCCGTTTTACGATACTCGGCGTCAGTTTACGCAGGACCGCCTCGGCCAGTTTGACCACGTTAGCGTAGTCGTCCAGGTTGATCATCATGACCGGGGTGTGGGCGTAACGGCCGGGCACAGCGATGGTGGCCGCCGGCACGCCGCCCCGAATTTTCTGGACGACGGCCGTGTTCGTGCCCCCCCCGCCCGGCTGCCGAATCTGGTAGGGGATGTCGTTTTGCGCGGCCGTCCAGGTGATGTGGCTGACCAGGCGCGGGTCTTGAATCGCGCCCCGATCCATGACGTAGATGGACGGCCCTTTGCCCAACGCCACATTGGGGCTGACATCTTTTTCGTTGGGCAAATCGTAAGCCGGGGTACATTCCAAAATGAGGGCGGCGTCCGGCTCGATGCCATAGGCGGCGATGCCGGCCCCGCGCAGCCCCACTTCCTCCTGCACCGTGAAAGCGGCGTACAAGTCAAAGGGATACGGCCGCGCCCGCAGCAGCTCCACCAAAGCGGCGCAACCGGCGCGATTGTCAAACGCCTTGCCTATCGCCGTCGGCCCCAACTCCTCATATTCGGTGACAAAAGCAGCCCGATCCCCCACTTTCACTTTGCCGGAAGCAGCGTCTTTGTTCTTAGCGCCAACATCAATCCGCATCGTGTCCCGCTTCACCACCCGATTGCGCTCATTGCTCTTGAGCAGGTGAACGGGGCGGGCGCCGATGACGCCGGTGAGTTTGTCCGGGCCGACCTGCACCACCTTACCCAACAAAGCGCGATCATCAAATCCGCCAACGGCCGTAAACTTCAACGTGCCATTCGTCTCAAAACCGGTGATCATCAAGCCCACCTCATCCATGTGGGCGTCCACCATCACCTTCAGCTTAGACGCGCCGGTGCCTTTTTTCAGGGCGATGAGATTGCCCATCGCATCCACCCGCCACTCATCCACATGCTCGGCGATCAAATCGCGGATGAGCAGCCGCGCTTCCTTCTCATCGCCGGCCACGCCCACCGCTTCCGTCAAATTCTTCAACAATTCATTCATAGCTTGTTAGCCGTTAACTGTTAACTGTTAACCGTTACTTCTCCATCATCCCTTTCGTCAAGCCATCCAAAAAATCCCCATCCAGGCGGACGATAAATTCGGCCAGCAGACGGCCGACTCGTTCCACATCTTTGGTATCCACCGATTCCACCATGGTGTGCATGTAGCGCAGGGGGATGCCCACCAAGCCGGTGGGGATGCCGTCGCGGGCGATTTGCAAGCCATAGGCGTCGGTGCCGGAGTACATGGCGTGGGTAGCGACGCTGGTTTTTAATTCGATGGCCTGCGCCGCATCTCTCAGCCCCTTGAGCATACCGGGATGGACGTTTGGCCCCAAATCCAACACCGGCCCGCCGCCCAACTCAAAGCTGTTTTCATCATTCGCGCCCGGCCCTTTGCCAAACGTCACATCAATGGCCACGGCAGCATCCGGCCGTTGGGTGAAGGCGCTGGTAATGGCCCCCAACAAGCGCGTCTCTTCCTGCGAGGTGGCGATGGCGACCACGTCCCACTCATGTGTGCGCTTTTGCAGATGTTCCAGACAAACGGTAACGGCCGCCACCGACGCCCGGTTATCCAACGATTTGCCCGCCACCCGTTTGCCTTGCAATTTGCGCAACGGCTGGCGGAAAGTGACAAAATCACCAATGGACACCAATTCTTGCACTTTGTCAGCGGGCAAGCCCACATCAACTGCCAAATCCTCGTAAGTGAATGGCTTATCTTTCCGTTCCGGCGGCAGCATGGAGCCGGGTAGACTGCCGATGACCCCTTTCAGGTCACGGCGGCCGTGTACTGCCACCAACTGCCCATACAAATGGCGAATATCCACGCCGCCGACGCTGGTCACGCGCAAAAAACCATACCCATCATGCGCCAACACGCGCGTCACCATCAAGCCGATCTCATCCATGTGCGCCGCCAACAACAGCCGGCGGCGGGGTTCCGCCCCCTGCCCCCGCTTGACGGCGATCAAACTGCCCACCCGATCTACGGTCAGGTCATCCACATACGGCCGCCACATCTCTTGAATCACGGCCGCGATTTCATTTTCATAACCGGACGGGCCGGGCGTTTCCACTAAATTTCGGAGCAACTTAAACGTATTCATACCAGGTATCCTATGGTGTCGGTGTGTTGGTGCTGGTGGGCGGCAGCGGCGTATCCGTCGCCGCCGCCGTTGTCGCGGTCGGGGAGGGGGGAAGCGGTGTGGCTGTATCCGTCGCGGCCGGCGCTGGCGTAGCGGTGAAGGTAGCGGTCGCCGCCGCCTGGGTCGCCGTCGGCGTGGCTGTGGGCGTAGCCGATGGCGCGGCCCCGGTGGGCGTGGCTGTCAGAGTCGGTGTCGTGGTGGTTCCTGTGGCGGCGGCTGTGCCGGTAGCAGTTGGTGTTCCGGTGGCGGTGGCGGTGATGGTTCCGGTGGGCGTCATCGTCGGCGTGCCCGTCTCCGTGGGCGTCGGCGTGGGGGTGAAGGTGCTGGTGGCGGTGGGCGGCACCCGGGTGGGGGGCACAAATTGGCCGGGCGTGGCCGGCAGGGTGGCGGTGGCCGGGCCGGGTGTGAAGGTGGCGAAGGGGGTGATGGCGGGCACGGCCGTTAACTCTTCAGGCGGCGCATCTGGCGGGGAGGTGCTGGTCGGCGTGGGCGACAGCACAAAAGGGAGCGTGGGCGGCAGCGCCTGGATGCCTCCCCTGGGAGCGCGCACCAGAGCAAATACTCCAACGCAATAGAAAGGAATTGTCAGCAAAATAATTCCAATGAGAACGGCGTACGTTCGACGGCGAGAATCCATGCAAAAGGTCGCTTGTCATTTATAATCAACAGGAACAAGATTCCGAGGGGATGATAGTAGACTTTAAACTAAACGGCAAGAAAGCGGCAAGTCGTGACTCATTGCCCTGACCAGCAGGCCATGCTATAATGATTTTCATATTTATGGTAAAGTTGGGGCTGGAATTCAGGAGTATCGAAGCCGCCACTAAGGAATCGTCCACAGCTAGTTTTTCAAATCAGGCGGACGGTTTCGTGAGCAATAGCCGTTTTTCCGTTAAAAATATAGAAAGTTGAAAACGGACATTGCCTAACCCCATCGCCTCATGGTTAAAGGATGATTATGCCTTTTGAGCTTTGGGGGGTATCAGGCTCTTTCGGACTAACAACACCGGGCCGCCCCCTTCACATTTTGCTCCTTTTGCTTTATGCGGCGGTTTTGGCTGCCAGTTTTTACCGGAATTGGGCCAAAATCAGACGGCTGTCGCCGTGGCAGTGGGGCGTTGTTTTAGGACTGGGCGCGGCCGCTTTCCTCCTCAGCCAGCTTTTCCCTCTCCGTCTCCCCTTCGCCAGTCCGTTAACGGCCGAACCCACCGCTCTCATCTTTTTCGCCGCCGCGCCCATCGTGGTCGCCGGATTTATGCTGCCGCCGGCGGCCGTTTTACTGGTAGGGCTGGCCGCTGGTCTGGGCCGGGCCTGGGGGCAGACCCATCTTTGGTTTGATCTGTTTCATCTGGGGCTGGCGGGCT
This sequence comes from Chloroflexota bacterium, assembly GCA_024277135.1. GTDB lineage: Bacteria > Chloroflexota > Anaerolineae > Promineifilales > Promineifilaceae > JAJRVV01. The sequence goes on from JAJRVV010000179.1 coordinate 33,820, forward strand.
GGATGACGGCCGTCTGCTTGCAGCAAGCGTACCAGGGCCGGTTTTTCCGCTGGCTGCGCCATCCCCTCCTGGCCGGCGCCGCCGGATTTGCCGCCGTCTTGCCCTTGATCGGCTTGTCGGCATTGGTCAGCGGGCCGGCCGGGCGCGGGTTGGCGGCTAACGTGGACGTGGCGTTGACGGAAACGGCCGCGCAGCTGCTGCCGCTGCTGGTGCAAGGCTTGATCGGCGGCGGCATCGCCGCCCTGATTTTGCGCGGACTGCCCCATTTGCGCCCCAGCCCGGTTTTGGTTCCGCCCCCTTACGCTTACAGCCTGCGCCGACAACTATTGAGCCGGGTGGCGCTGTTTGGCGTTTTACTGGTGGCGGTGTTGGTGACGGCCGTCTTCCTGCTCACCACCTGGGCCGCCACCACCCTGGTCGCCAACCAGATGGCGTACAACGCCGAAGTCGTCGCCGCCGAAGCGCCCCAGTTCCAAAACCATTTGCGCAACCTGCTGGCCCAGGCAGATGCAGAGACGCTGCTCAGCCAAAACAGCGAAGTCAGCAAAGAGTCGTTGGGGCAGATGTTCCGCGCCGACCCGTTTTACCGGCGCATTTTGCTGGTGAATCCCGACCAATCCATCCGCGCCATTTTCCCGGAAGACGCCGCCGAAATCACCCTGTCCACCAGTGAAAAGGAGGCGGTCGCCGCCGCCCTTTCCAGCGGCAGCGCCAGCGGCAGCGCCGCCGAAACGGGCGAAGCGGATGCGGTGGTCAGTTTTGTGGTTCCGGTGGCGGATGAGACGGGCGCGCCCACGGCCGTGCTGGTGGGCCGGGTGGCCGAGTTGTCGCTGCGAAATTTAATCATCGGGCTGCAAGGAACGGCCGGGGAAGGGGTCGGCTTCATCGTGGACGAAAACAACAAGATCATCGCCCACACCGACAGCGGGCAGTTGTTGGCGGATTGGCCGGTTCCGGACGCCGCGCCAGGAAAGGTGTTCCATCTCCGCGACGCCGCTGCCGGCCGGCATGATCTGGTGTACACCCTGACCACCGCCGACCTCCCCTGGACGATTGTGACGGCCGTGCCTTACACCATCGTCCTCAACCAGGTGGGGTTGATTGGCGGGCCGTTGGCGTTGCTGCTCATCGTGGTGACAACGCTGCTTTACGGCAACCTGGCTTATTTCGGGCAGGAAACTACCCGCCCCATCACCGAATTGGTGGCAGCGGCCAGAACGATTGCGGCGGGCGGCCGTTGGCAGCCATCGCCACAGGCGGAACGGCATGACGAAGTGGGTCAGCTTCACCGCGCCTTCAACCAGATGCACCAATCCCGCCAGAAAAAACTGCACGAGCTTTCCCTGCTGCTGGATGTGAGCAACGATGTTTCCCACCATTTGGAAATCAATCAGGGGATGCCCGCCATCCTGCGCGGGGCGCTGCGGGGTACCGGGGCCAGCGGGGCGCGGGCGGTGGTGCTTAACCCCATCGGCAGCTACCCGCTCGTCTTTGGCGAAGGGCCGGCGGCCAACAGCATGGCCGTCCTGGATCGGGCCATCATGACCCGCCTGCGCGCCGGGTCGGAACTGGCGCTAGACTCGCCCGCCGAAATCAAGGAAACATTGTCGCCGGGGCTGGAGCCGCCGGTGCTGGCGGTGGTCGCCATCCCCCTGCGTTCACAGGAACGGTTTATGGGGGTGATTTGGCTGGGCTACCGGCAGGCGCACAGTTTTGATCCCGCCGCCGGAGATTTGCTCAAGGCGCTGGCTGGGCAGGCGACGGTGCTGGTGGAAAACGCCCGCCTCTTTTCGCTGGCGGAAGGGGGGCGGCGGCGGTTGGCGGCGGTGCTGGCCAGCGCCACCAACGCCGTCATCGTCACCGACCAGACGGATCGGATCATGCTGGTGAATCCGGCTATGGCCCAGATTTTCGGCCTGTCGCCCACGGAGGTGGTCAACCGGCCGGCGCGCGATGTGTTTGATTCGGAGGAGATGGTGGCGGCGATCACGGGGCCGGAAGCCCGCACCCGCAACCAGGAAGTGCCGACGCCGGACGGCAAGACGTTTTATGCCAACGTCTCCATCATCCGCAACCATGACGGCGTGATTTTGGGCCGGGTGGCGGTGCTGCACGACATCACCACCCTGAAAGAGATTGACGCCATGAAGTCGGACTTTGTGCAGACGGTGTCGCACGATTTGCGCAGCCCGCTGACCTACATGCGCGGCTACGTGACGATGCTGCCCATGGTGGGCGGTTTTAATGAGAAACAGCAAGTTTATTCGGACAAAATTCTGGCGGGCATTGACCATATGTCGCAATTGGTGGAGGATTTGCTGGATTTGGGCCGGATCGAGGCGGGGGTGACGCTGCATCAGGAATCGTTTGCCGTCAAATCATTCCTGGCGGATATCGCCGAACTTCATTGGTCGCACGCGCACATGGCCGGGGTGAAGTTGGCTGTGAAAGTGGAGCCGGAGGGGTTGACGGCCGTGGCCGACATCGCCTTATTGCGCCAGGCGGTGACCAATTTAGTGATGAATGGGATCAAGTATGCCCCCCAGAGCGGCGACATGCAGTTGTTGGCGCGGCAGGCGGACGGCAAGGTCATCATCAGCGTGCGCGACCGGGGGCCGGGGATTCCGCCGCAAGAACAGTTGCGTTTGTTTGAGAAGTTCTACCGGGTGAAGGCGCGGGGCAGCGAGAAGATCAAAGGTTCCGGGCTGGGGCTGGCGATTGTGCGCTCAATTGCAGAGCGGCACGGCGGCTCCGCCTGGTGCCAAAGTGAGCAGGGCAAAGGCAGCACCTTCTCCATCGCCATCCCGCTCACTCCCGGCGCGAGCGGACAAACCGGCCAGTAACTCTACCGCTTCCAAAATAATCTCGTCTGCGAGGCAATTACTCGGGTGACATTCGTTGAAAAATGTTAGATGGCTTGGCAGTTTCATTCGTCAATTTGGTAAAGACGTATTTTTGCCAATCGTATTAAGGATATAATTTCCAGAAAATATTTCTAGCACTCAGTCACATTTCAAATGATGGGTAAATTCTCACAAAAAATATCCATCAAATTACGCTTGATTGAATACTAGAGTTATTTGTCGGATAGTAAAAAGCCAGTATCATCATTGACCGCACCCCAAAACCCACAAATTCAAGAGAAAGGAACAGCTACCCCATGAAATCAATTCACCCCAATCCGGAAAAGTTACAGGCATTCCTGGCCGACATGACCGACGATACGTCCCTTATAATGCTCAATCTCCTGAAATACCGCGACCAGGCCGCCTATCCTGACGACTTCGACGCCGAACCTTATTCAGGAGAGCAAGCCTATCAAACCTACAGTGCCGCCGCCGGTAAACACGTCGCTGCCGTAGGCGGCCGTCTGCTGTGGATGGGCGCGGTGCAGGCCAGCCTGATCGCGCCGGAAGGCGAAGAATGGGATGCCGCGATGCTGGTGCAATACCCATCAAAGCGGGCCTTTTGGCAGATGATTTCTGCGCCGGAGTACCAGAAACTCACCGTCCACCGCACGGCCGCGCTGGAGGATTCCCGCCTGATCGTCACCGTAGGCCAGATGGACGGGTGAGTTCCATGACCTCGACCGCCGCATCAACCCACTATCACGCTTGTATGCTCTGCGAAGCCATCTGCGGCCTCGCCATTGAGGTGGAAGACGGCCGTATCCGCTCCATTCGCGGCGACGAGCAAGACCCATTGAGCCAGGGACACATCTGCCCCAAAGGCGTCGCCCTGCAAGACCTGCACACAGACCCCGACCGCCTGCGCCAGCCGGTGCGGCGCGCGGCCGTCGGCTGGGAAGCGATCAGTTGGGACGAGGCGTTGGACGAAACTGCCGCCGCCATCGCCCGCATCCGCGACGCGCGCGGCAAAGACGCCATCGGCCTCTACCTGGGCAACCCGGCTGCCCACCAAATCGGCGTCGCCCTCCAGCTTTCCCGCCTGCGCCGGACGTTAAGAACCGGCAACGCCTACTCGGCCACCTCCATTGATCAACTGCCCCATCACATGTCCTCCATCTTTATGTTCGGCCACGGACTGATGTTCCCCATCCCCGACATTGACCGCACCGACCATTTTCTGATCATCGGCGGCAATCCGGCAGCCTCCAACGGCAGCATTATGACCGCGCCGGGCATGAAGCGGCGCATGAAAGCGGCGCAAAAACGGGGCGGCAAAATTGTTGTAGTGGATCCCCGGTACACGGAAACGGCCAAACTGGCCGACGCACACCATTTCATCCGTCCCGGAACGGACCCCTTGCTGCTGTTGGGGCTGCTGCACACCCTTTTCGACGAGGGGCTGACTGCGCCGGGACGGCTGGCGGACTTCAGCAAAGGATGGGCGGAGATTGAAGCGCTGGCCGCCGCCTATCCGCCGGAGCGGACAGCCCCGCCTACGGGCATGAGTGCGGCCGCCATGCGCCAGATGGCGCGTGAGTTTGCCGCCGCCGAGTCTGCTGTCTGTTACGGCCGTATCGGCCCATGCCAACAAACGCTGGGCAGCGTTAACTCCTGGCTGATCAACCTCATCAACATCGTCAGCGGCAACTGCGACCGTCCCGGCGGCGCCATGTTCACCCAACCGGCCATTGACCTGTTGCAAACGTCCAGCCCCGGACGGTATGGGCGCTGGCGCAGCCGGGTGCGCGGCCTGCCCGAAGTCCGCTCCGAGCTGCCCGTAGCCGCGCTGGCCGAGGAAATTCTGACCGAGGGCGAGGGACAAATCAAGGCCATGATGCTGATCGCCGGTAATCCGGTACTCTCCACGCCCGCCGGCCGCCGGTTGGACGAGGCGTTCAGCCAGTTGGAATTCATGGTCGCCATTGATTTCTACATCAACGAATCCACCCGCCACGCCCACATCATCCTGCCGCCCACAGGCGGGCTGGAACACAGCAATTACGACCTGATCTTCCACGCCTTCGCCGCGCGCAACACCGCCCGTTATTCCACCGCTCTCTTTGAACCTGCGCTGGGAGCCTTGGGCGATTACGAGATTCTGGACGGCTTGTTAAAGCGGCTGGAAGGGGACGCCGCTCGCCCCCAGCCCGGCCTGGAACCGACGCTGGATTATCTGCTACGCACAGGGCCATATGGAAAGGAGGGTATGAGCCTGGAGAGGCTCAAGCAGTCGCCGCATGGCGTGGATTTGGGGCCGCTTCAACCCTGCCTGCCGGAACGCCTTTTCACGACCGACAAACAGATCGATCTGGCTCCGGAAATTTTTATGGGGGCGGTTGCGGCCGTCAACGAGTTATTGGACGCAGAGAAACCGGCGGCAGATGGCTTCGATCTGACCTTGATCGGGCGACGCCATCTGCGCAGCAACAACACCTGGATGCACAACAGCCCCCGGCTGGTCAAGGGCGCCAACCGCTGCACCGCCCTCATTCACCCGGATGATGCGGCGGCGCGTGGGCTGACGAATGAGGAAACGGCCGTCGTCTCCTCGCGGGTCGGTTCCATTGAAATTGAGATAGAAATTTCGGATGAGGTGATGCCGGGCGTCATCAGCATCCCACATGGCTGGGGACATGATCGAGAGGGGGTCGAGCTGACGGTGGCCCGCCAACACGCGGGGGTCAGCGTCAACGACATCACCGACCCGGCGTTGGTCGAATCCATCAGCGGCCAGGCGGCGGTAAACGGGATGCGGGTGAAGGTCGAACGCATGCAGGCAAATGGGTCCTAACGACTTCTGCCTTTGCGCCAGTTACGCTATAATCCCCATTCATGCTCACTGTACAAACGAGCGGCCCACAGGGTGGCTTGAGCCGCCAGCGGATTGGCGTCAACGCCCATTTGCTGGCCGGGGAAGCCGGATACCGGCGGGCGGGCATTCACCAATACATCGCCCAATGCCTGCGCCACCTGTCCTGGGAAGAGGATGGGCCGGAAACCCTTATTTTCACTCATGACCAGGCTGAGTTTGTTGGCAGGCCGGGGCTGACGGCGCTGCCCAGCCGCTGGCCCACCAATCGGCGTCTGGTGCGGATTGTCTGGGAACAACTGGCAGGGCCGGCAGCGGCCGTGCGCCACCATCTGGATTTGTGGCACAGCGCCGCTTTTGTCATTCCGGCCTGGCTGCCCTGCCCGGCCGTCGTCACCGTGTATGATTTGAGCTTCATGTACTACCCGGCCGCTTTTCCGGCCGCGCAGCGCTGGTATCTGACCAGCCAGACCCGCCGCTCTTGCCGCCGCGCCCGCCGGGTAGTCGCCATTTCGGAATCGGGACGGCAGGATGTCCACCACTTTTTTGGCGTGCCGCTGCACAGGATTGACGTGGTCGTTCCCGGCGTGGAACCGGTTTACCGCCCGCTGCCGACGGAAGCGGCGACATCTTTTCGGAAAAAGGCGGGCCGGGAAAAGCCGTTTGTGCTGCATGTGGGCACGTTGCAGCCGCGCAAGAACATCCCGGTATTGCTTGCGGCTTTCGCCCAGGCCGATTTGCCGGATCATGATCTGGTGTTGGTGGGCGGCAAGGGGTGGCTGTTTGCTGACATTTTCCGGCAGGTGGAGCGGTTGGGGTTGACGGAGCGGGTGCATTTTACCGGCTATGTGCCGGATGATGAGCTGCCGCTCTGGTACAACGCCGCCGATTTATTTGTGTTTCCTTCGTTGTATGAAGGGTTTGGTTTGCCGGTGGTGGAGGCGATGGCGTGCGGCGCGCCGGTGGTGGCGGCCAACATCTCCTCTATCCCGGAGGCGGCCGGCGAGGCGGCGCTGTTGTTTGACCCGATGAATGCGGCGGAATTGGCGGAACGTATGACGGCCGTGCTTAACGATGCCGAACTATCCGCTACAATGCGGGCGCGAGGATTGCGTCAGGCGGCCCGTTTCTCCTGGGAACGGGCGGGTCGAGAATGGACGGCCGTGTACCGCCGGGCGCTGGAACAACCATGAGAAATCGGAACATCCGCAATATCACCATCATCACCGACATTCTGCTCATCAACTTGGCTTTTGTGATGGCCTACGTTGCCCGCTACCAATGGCAATGGCTGCGGCCGGTTGAAGAACGCTTTTTTGAGCCATATGCGGCGTATGTTGAACAACAGTTGGCGCTTAACTTGCTGCTGATCTTTACTTTTTCCCAGAGCAGAGTATGGCGGCGGCGGCGGGGGGAGTTCTGGATTGATGAGGTGTCTCGCATTGGTTCGGCCACGGCCGCCGGCATCACCTTGATGATGGCCATTACCTTCTTTTTCCAACCCGCTCCTTTCTCCCGGCTGCTGCTTTTTTGGGCGTTGGTGTTCATTGTGTTGTTTGTGGGCATGGGCCGGTTGGCGCGGCGTTGGATTTTGTCCGCGTTGTATCAAAACGGGAAGGTGGTAGACCGGGTGCTGGTGGTGGGCACGGGGGAGACGGGGCGTAGTTTGATTCGCACGCTGTTGGCCCGGCCTGACCTGGGGTTTAAGGCGGTGGGCTATCTGCACGACGGGTCGCAGGCGAACAATATCGGTCTGGGACGGATTCCCAACCTGGGGGATTTTTCGGATTTAGAGAAGCTGTTAGCAGAACGGCCGTCCCTGCATACAGTGTTCATCGCCCTGCCCGGCGACCGGCATCAACTGGCAAATGAGATGTTGCGCATCTGCTACCGGCATGGGGTGCGGGCGCAGGTGGTGCCGGATTTGCTGCAACTCAGTTTGAACCGGGTGGAATTTAATAACATGGCCGGTATTCCCATGCTAGGCGTCCGGGATGTCAGCATCAGTCGCTGGCAGCGGATGTTGAAGCGGGGATTGGATTGGGTGGGGGTGGCGGTGTTGGCGATCCCGGTGTTGTTGCTGACGGCCGTCATCGCCATTGCCATCAAATTAGATTCACGCGGCCCAATTTTTTACAAGGCAGAACGGGTGGGGCGCGACGGCAAAACTTTCCCCATGTTTAAGTTTCGCTCGATGGTGATGGACGCTGAAGATCAGAAAGGCGCTTTGCAGCAGTTTAACGAGGCTGACGGCCCCATCTTCAAAATGAAGGATGACCCGCGTCTGACGCGGGTGGGGCGAATTTTGCGCCGGTTCAGTTTGGATGAACTGCCTCAGTTTTACAATGTGGCGCTGGGACACATGAGCCTGGTGGGGCCGCGGCCGCCTCTGTCCGAAGAAGTGGCGGAGTACAAACCGTGGCACCGGCAGCGGCTGTCAGTGATTGGCGGCATTACGGGGCTGTGGCAGGTGAGCGGCCGTTCTGACCTGACCTTTGACGAGTTATGTTTGCTGGATATTTACTACATCGAGAATTGGTCGCTGGCGATGGACTTGCGCATTTTGTTGCAGACGATTCCCCACTCTTTGTTTGGCAAAGGCGCGTATTGAAGGATGAAGGGTGAAGGATGAAGTCCCCCCCACCTTGTCACCCCCTCTCTACTCCTCATCGGAGACGGCGGGTTGATCGAGCTTGATCACCTGGCCGTGATAGTTGATGATGATGCGAAAACCAAGGAAGCCGAGCATGTTTCGCGCCTGTTCGGGGATGCCTTGCCCGATGATTTCTTCCATGTTGAGGTTATCAAGCTCGGATTCGATAGCGGCTTTGGCGAAGATGTCCTCTTGTCCGGTGAGCCGCATCATCTGTTCCACGGCGATGTCCCGATTGCCTTCAAGCTGCTCCATGAAGAAGTTTAGCACCTGTCGATCCACTTCTTCAGAACTGACGTGGCGATGGAAGCCGTCGTCGTCTACCACGTAGAATGCTTCATCGCCGATGACGGCCGTTTCCACCAAATTATCCCATTCGTCGTACACCAATCCTGCAAATAATGCTTGTCTCGCCATGATCATACTCGCTGTTTTTGCGCTTTACGCCATGATACTCCGCTCCCTCTCTTTGGCAAGTATCTTGCTCACCTTTTTCTCAGATTGGGCATAGTTCGGTGGCAGATACAGGATTTCTATTGGGCAATGCCGGGGGCGACGTGCAGGCCATTTCCCATATGGTATAATTCGCGCTTGGCCTGAACGCGCGGCCGTTATCGTTTGCTGGCTCCTGGCAGCCGTTCATTTGGCCGGATGACCAGCAGAGAGGAAGAGGTACAGAAAATTGTTTAGACCGCTTGATTGGATACTGGGGCTGTTTTCCCTGGACATTGGCATTGACCTGGGTACGGCCAATACATTGGTTTACATCCGGGATCGGGGCATCGTGATCAACGAACCGTCCTGGGTGGCTATCAACAAAAAGACTCGCCGCCCGCTGGCGATTGGCGCCGAAGCGCGGGAGATGGTGGGGCGGACGCCGGGAGATATTGTGGCGATACGGCCGTTGCGCGACGGCGTCATCTCCGAATTTGAGATCACCGAAGCCATGCTCGACTACTTCATCAAAAAAGCGCATGAGCAGATGATCGTCCCCTTCCCCCGGCCCCGCGTCGTCGTCGGCGTGCCCAGCGGCGTCACCGAGGTGGAAAAACGAGCCGTCTACGACGCCACCATCAACGCCGGGGCGCGGGACGCCTTCCTGATCGAAGAACCGATGGCGGCGGCCATTGGCGCCGGATTGCCCATCAACGAAACACGCGGCAGCATGATCGTGGACATTGGCGGCGGCACCACCGAGGTAGCCGTCTTCTCCATGCAAGGCATCGTGGTTAAACGTTCCATCCGGGTGGCCGGTGACGAAATGGACGAGGACATTCTCCAATATGCCCGCAGCAAATACAACCTGCTCATTGGCGAGCGCATGGCGGAACGGGTGAAAATCGGCATTGGTTCCGCCTTCCCCCTGCCGGAAGAGCGCACCATGACCCTGCGCGGGCGCAATCTCATCAACGGACTGCCCCAGGCCGTGGAAATCAGCAGTATCGAACTGCGGGAGGCGATGTCCCCGTCCGTCAACATCATCGTGGACACGGTGCGGGATACGTTAGACGAGACGCCGCCGGAACTGGTGGCCGACTTGATGGAAGCGGGCATTTGTCTGGCCGGCGGCGGCGCCCAAATCAAAGGGTTGGCCGAACGGCTGGAAGATGCGGTCAAAATGCGGGTGTGGCTGGCTGAAGATTCGATGACCTGTGTGGCTCGCGGCGCGGGCAAAGTGTTGGAAAATCTAGAATTGTGGGAACGGGCGCTGGTTGGTCTACACCGCGGCAGCACCCATTAAAGGATGAGGGATGAAGGATGAACTAATTCATCCTTCATCCTTTTTTATATGAACTTGAATGATGTGCCGCAACGGATTCGCTGGGCGACGTTTGTCGTCCTGGCCGGGGTGGCTCTTTTTTTAGCGATTTTAGACAGCTCCGGCAATTTGGATGCGGCGATTGGCTTTTTTCGTGACCCGATGACGGCCGTACTCTCCTGGACAAGCGCCCGCTCCGACCCGATTGCCGATGCGGCGGCCGGGCCAGATGATCTGGATACCGCCCGCCTGGAAATCCTCCAACTTCAGTCCCGCATCGAAGAGTTGGAACGGCAAAACGAGGAACTCCGCGAAATTCAGGGTGAGTACCAGATTTTGCTGGACTTGTTCAACCGCGCCCGGCAAGCTCCTGATTACCGTCGTCTGACGGCGGCCGTCATCGGCCGCGACACCAGTCCCGCCATTCGCAGCATCATCATTGACAAAGGCGCTGACGACGGCGTGACGGTGGGCATGCCGGTGGAAGGTGCGCGCGGGCTGGTAGGGCAGGTGTTTCGCGTCACCGCCAATTCGGCCCAGGTGGCCCTGATCACCGACAACGCCAGCGCCATCCCGGCCCGGCTGGGCAATTCGCGGGCGACGGGGGTGCTGCGCGGCGGCGGTTTAGGCGGCTTGATGGTGATTGATTGGATTGACCTGAAGTTTCAATTTGAGGTGGGCGAAGTGGCGCTGACCTCTGGGTTGGGCGGCAAGTTTCCGCAAGATATGCCGATTGGCCGGGTGATTGAGGTGGAACGGCGAGAAGCGGAATTGTCGCAGCGGGCGGTGGTGCAGCCGGCGGTGGATTTTGATTCGCTGGAGATTGTATTTGTGATCACCGATTTCCGGCCGATTGACACGGAAATTTTTAACGCCCCACCCGGCGGCTGATGTTACGAAGGTGGCGAATGAACGACAAATATAAAGAGTGGCTAAAGCAAGCTGATTATGACATGGAGACGGCTGAAGCAATGTTTAACAGCGGCCGTTATTTCTATGCGGTGTTCATGTGCCACTTATCTATCGAAAAAGCGTTGAAGGGTCTATATTTTAAGGTTTTGCATGAAACGCCACCCAAGACTCACAACTTACTCTATCTGCTAAATAAAATCAGCGCAAAACCCAATCCAAAGCTGGAAAAATTTATCGTCAAATTGAATACCGCCAGCATTGCTACCCGTTACCCAGATGACCTGGCAAAAATTCAGGCAGACTACACCGCGGAAGTCACGACGAAAATGATGGTGAAAAGTAAGGATGTGTTGCAATGGGTCAAGACGCAATTATAAAAACTATCAAACAATTTGAGAAGGCATTAGAATCTTGCGATATTCGAGTCGAGCACCTCATCCTGTTTGGCTCTTACGCGGCCGGCACAGCCCGCGAGGGCAGCGACATTGACATCGCCGTTATTTCTCCGAGCTTTGCTGATAAAAGTTATTGGGAACGCATTGATATTTTAAGCGAAGCCATCTATTCAGTCTTTGCTCCCATCGAAGCATCGGCCTTTACGCCAGAAGAGTGGGCAGAAGGGAAGTCTCTGATTGTGGATTATGCGCGGGATGGCGTGTTGGTGCAGTGAGACGACAGGTTTATTTGATGTATATTTTCCCGGAAATGGATGCGTAACATGAATTCGAGTTGGTGGTGGTTGATTCCGGTGTTGCTGCTGCTGGCGGTTTTGCAAACGGCCGTCCTGCCCCGCTTCCCCATTTATGGTTTGTCGCCTAACTTGGTCTTTTTGCTGGCGCTGGCCTGGGGCTTGCTGCGCGGCGTCAACGAAGGGGTGGCGTTGGGCTTTGGCGCGGGTCTGATTCTCGACTTGTTTTCGGTCGGCCCGGTGGGGGTCACATCGCTGGCGATAATGACGGCCGTTTTCGCCGCTATCTGGGTGCAGCAAGCGCTGCCGCCGGAGCGGTTTTTCCTGCCCCTGGCGCTGGCCGGATTTGCCACGCTGGTCTTTTTATTTGTGTATTTTCTGCTTTTGCGGCTTCTCAACCAGCCGGTCACTTTTCCCGGCATGATCAGCCGGGCGCCGTTGGCGTTGCTGCATATGGCCGTGTTCCTGCCGTTGTATTCGATACTCTATGCGCTTGACCGCGCGCTGCGGCCGCGGCATGTGCAAATTTAGGTCAGCGCAAATCTGGAGGCAGTTATGTCTCGAATGGGTTGGGAACGAGTAGACGAACAAGAATTACAAGCGCAGGAAGATATCGGCATGCGCGGCCGTCTTTACTTTCTCCGCTTTGTCTTCCTCATCATCTTGGGCGCTCTCATTTATCGCGTCTGGTGGATCCAACAAACGCGCGGGCCAGAATTGCAAGCTCAGGCTGACACCAACCGGCTGGCTATCCTCACTGAAGATGCCGCCCGCGGTGTTATTTTTGATCGAAATGGCGCATCCTTAGCCCTCAACCAGGCCAGTTACAACGTTACTATCACCCCGGCCTTCTTGCCGCCGGCAGGCAGCGATGCGCGTCAGGCGGTGTATGAACGGCTTTCTCTCTTGACCGGCGTGCCAGTCACCAACACGCTGCAACAGCGCGCCTTGATCCAGGCGGCTAATCCTGAACTCCTGAGTACCTACTCGCGGCTGGCTCAAATTTACGACGCGCCAATTGCCGAAACATTGGATCAGGCGGGCGTTGTTCCCCAACTGCCGGACAGTATCGCCGCTATCGTTCAGGAAAATAGCTTTGCCCAATATATTCCGGCCGTCATCACCTCCGGCATTCCCATCACTCTGGCTTACACCATCGAGCAAGAAAGCATCTTCCTGCCCGGCGTGCGCGTTCTCCAAGAACCGTTGCGCTATTATCCCAGCAGCGAATACACAGCGCATATCATCGGCTTTATGGGGCCGCTGCCTAATGAAAATTGGTTATCTATCCCCGGTTATGAGCGGGATGACCGGGTGGGCTGGGCCGGGCTGGAATCTTCCATGGAATTTGAGATGGCCGGTAAGAAGGGGGAGCGGCAAATTGAGCAAGATTGGACAGGCCGGGAGCTGCGCCAGATTGGCCTGGCGCAAGAACCTGTCGCCGGACTCAATTTGCACCTGACGCTGGACCTGGATTTACAAAAACAGGCGCAGGATATTCTGGCCTATTACATGGAGGAGAATCGAGAAACGCCCCGTCCCGACGAGGTGACGGGCGAATTAACGCTGCCGGAAGTGGAACAGGGCGTGGTGGTGGCCCTGAATCCGAATACGGGCGAAATTCTGGCGATGGTTAGTTTCCCCACTTTTGATAACAATCGCTTTGCTACGGAAGTGCCGGTGGAGTATTACCTGGGTCTGGCGCGAAATGATTACAATCCGTTGGTCAATCATGCCATCACCGGCACTTATCCACCCGGCTCTACTTTTAAGTTGGTGCCGGCGTCGGCCGCCATGCAGGAAGGCACCATTTCGCCGCTGCGGCGGTTGAACGCGCCGGGCATCATTGAAATTCGCAACCAGTTTGCCCCCAACGATCCCGGCCGGGCGCAGTCGTTTGTTTGTTGGAAGCGGGAGGGTCACGGCGCGGTGAACATGGTGGAAGGACTTTTTAACTCCTGTGACATTTACTTTTACAAAATCACCGGTGGGTTTGACCAGGACGGCGAGTTTGTGGAAGGGGTGGGTGTGGATCGGATAGCGCGGTATGCGGAGCAGTTTGGTTTTGGCCGGGTGCAGGGGATCGAGCTGCCCTTGGAAGCGGAAGGTAATTTGCCCACGGCCGCCTGGAAACGGCAAACACAAGGCGAACCGTGGTCTACCGGCGATGATTATAACCTGGGCATCGGTCAGGGCTATTTGACGGCGACGCCCTTGCAGGTGGCGCAAATGGCGGCGGTAATAG
>JAJRVV010000180.1 GCA_024277135.1 Chloroflexota bacterium
CAAACACGCCAATGAGCGGGCCAAATGGACGCCGCCGCCGCGCAACTACCATCCCGGCTCCACCATCTGGATCAAAGGGGCGCGGCATCCGCTGCTCGACCCGGAAAGCGTCGTCCCCACCGACCTGATCCTGGACGAAGAGACCTTCATCGTCCTCATCACCGGCCCCAACACCGGCGGCAAAACCGTCAGCCTGAAAACGATGGGGTTGATGGCGCTGATGGCCCAATCCGGCCTGCATCTGCCCGCCGTTGACGCCCGGCTGACCGTTTTCGACAACGTGTTTGCCGATATCGGCGACGAACAATCCATCGAGCAAAGTTTGTCTACCTTCTCGGCGCACATCACCAACATCATCCACATCCTGCAAGAAGTGGACGGCCGTTCGCTGGTTTTGCTGGATGAATTGGGTTCCGGCACAGACCCGGCGGAAGGGGCGGCTCTGGCTCAGGCCATCACCGAGTTTTTGCGGGACAAGGGGGCGACGACCTTTATCGCCACCCATTATCCCGAATTAAAAATTTACGCCAGCCAGACCAGCGGCGCCACCAATGCCTCGCTCTTGTTCGATGTGGAAACCCTCTCCCCCACTTACGAGATGACGATTGGCTTGCCCGGCCGTTCCAACGCCTTTGCCATCGCCCGGCAGTTGGGGATGGATGAGACGATTCTGGATGACGCCATGCGGCTTATCGGCGTGGGCAGTCAAGACGCCGAGAATATGCTGGATACGATTTACGAGCTGCGGGACAAGATGGAATCGGAGGCAGCGGGCGCTCGGCTGGCGTTGCAGGAAGCGGAATCGGTGCGGGAGCAGCTGCGCCAACGATTGGTAGAAATCGAGGCGGAGCGGCAGCGCATTTTGAGTGAAGCCAGGCGGCAAGCCGAAGTTGAAATCGAGGAAATCCAATCTGAAATCCGGCAGGTGCGGAAGCGGGTGCGGGATGCTGGCTCGTTGAATCAACTCAAAAAAATGGGTAAAGAAGTTGTCGAAATTGAAGAAAAAGCCTTTGCCAACATTGCCCAGCCAGTAACCGAACCGAAGCCGAAACGAAAACGGCCGTCTCTCCAAATCGGCGACGAAGTGAGTGTGACCACGTTGAATGTGAAAGGAGAAATCCTCTCCATCGGCAAAAAAGAGGCGGTGGTGGCTGTGGGCCGGCTGCACATGCGGGCCAAACTGGATGAACTGGAATTCAAAGGACGGCTGTCAGAAACAGAGCCGGAACTGGAATCGGACGGTTACGTCATTTCTGGCGCGTCTTCGGTGAGCTTGGAACTGGACATACGCGGCCGTCGGGTGGAAGAGGGTCTGGCCGAACTGGAACGGTATCTGGATCAAGCTTTCCTGGCGCGGATGCCCTGGGTGCGTATTATTCACGGCAAGGGGACAGGCAAACTGCGCGCGGCCGTGCGCCAATCGCTGCCCCAAAACAGCCACGTCGCCTCCTGGGAAGAAGGCAAAGATGGCGAAGGCGGTTCCGGCGTGACGGTGGCGCGACTGGTAGAGCAGAAGTAAACAGGAGATCATTTTGACACTCAACGCCATCATCTTCGACCTGGGCGGGACGCTGATTGATTACGCCAACGAATTCAGTAGCTGGCCGGAATTGGAGACGCCGGGTTTGACGGCCGCCTATGCCCATTTGAGCCAAAACGGATTGGCTTTGCCTGACTTGGAAAGGTGGCGGCGGGTTTATTTTGCCCATCTGCCGCAGCGATGGGAAGGAGCCACGCGGGGCGAGCGCAATTTGCGATTAGTGGATGTGCTGAAGGAGAGTTTGGCGCAAGTGGGGGTGACGGCCGTGCCTGCCGACCAACTGGCGCAGGCGGCTGGCGCTTATGAAAATGCCATCTGCCAGACGTCTTGTCCGCTCCCCGGCGGCAAAAAGCTGTTGGCCCAACTGAACGCGGATGGTTTGAAAATCGGCCTGCTGTCCAACACCATGTTCACCGGCGCGGCGCACATGGCCGATTTGCGCCGCTTTGGCCTGGATGGGTATTTTGACGCCATGCTCTTTTCCGCTGACGCTGACAAGTGGAAGCCGCAGCCAGAGCCTTATTTGCATGTAGCGGCTGAGTTGGGGGTGGAACCAGAGACGGCCGTGTTCGTGGGCGACAGTCCGGCGCACGATATTGTGGGAGCGCGCCGGGCCGGGATGCGGGCGGTTCATTTCCGCTCGCACCAACGCGCCGGCGCCGCTGCAGTGGACGGCGTTCGCCCGGATGCGGTGATTTACCGCCTGGATGAATTGGCTTCTGTGTTACAAGACATCCGATTTCTTATTCAGTCATGATAGTGGCATACTCAACGGCAAGAAATCGGATGTCTGTTTACTCCGAATCGGCCGGGCGAAAACGGGCCGCCAACAGACTCAACTGATCAAAACTAATCGGCTTAATCAGCGCCGGGTCAGCCTGGGGTTCCATCAGCTTTGCCAGTTGCGGGTCGGCCGTGGCCAGGATAATGCGCGTATTCTGCAAACGGTCGTCGTCACGAATCTGGTGAAAGAGTTCTTCGCCAGACACATTGGGCAAATGTAAATCCAATACCACCACAGCCGGAACGACCTCAGCCAGTCGCGCCTGCGCCGCCTGTCCATCTGAGACAATTTCCGTTTCATATCCGGCTGTATCCAGCGCAGTGGCAAAAACAGTGGCTGTATTGGCATGATCTTCGATGATTAAAGCAAATGGGTGACTCATACAGCCTCTTCCATGACAGGGGTGATCGGCAAATAAACGGTAAATGTGCTTCCCTTTCCGACTTCACTTTCCAGGGCAACATCCCCCCCTAATAACGTAGCCAGTTGTTTCACGATAGATAATCCTAAGCCGACGCCAAAATATTCCCGCGTGGGTGAAGCGTCCACCTGACGGAACGCTTCAAAGATATATTGCTGCGCCGCTGGCGGTATGCCCACCCCGGAATCACGCACCTGGATGGCCCAACGCCTTTCATCCGGCCGGATAACGCACACCTCAACACCACCTTCATCCGTAAACTTCACTGCATTTTCAACCAGATTATTTAATATCTGGGTCAACCTGGCGGCGTTAGACTGCAAGGTTTCGGGCACATCGGCCGCGATTTCACAAGTCAGCGTCAACCCTTTAGATTTAGCCAGGATCTCCATTCTATCCAACGCACGGGTGATCTACTTCCTCGACGTTTATTTCACTCATAAAAACGTCTAGCGTACTCACTTCAAGCTGTGCCTGGGTCAACAAATCACTGACAATTCTGGTTAACTCCTGATTGGTTTGGATGATTTTATTCAAACCATCCCGTTGTTTGTCGGAAACCGCGCCCATGATGCCGGCCCGCAACATTTCGGCAACCCTATATTGACACAAAGGGCAACGAGGGGTAAGTGAGTTACGGGAGCCGTTATTGAGGCATGGCGCGTGGGCTGTAATACAGCTTGATGTGGATACCCCCGATGAACTGCAAGGGCGACTGGAGCAAGTTAGCTGGGAAGATCATAGGGCAGAACATGCCCGCTATGAACGTCGTCAGGAACAATTCCGTCGTCGCTATCGCTGGCGACACAATAGAGATGCTGTTCTTGAGCAACGGCTTGTTGATTGGGCTGAGGCTGCCCTTGATGTGTGACGTGCTGTTTTTGCCCTAATGCGATAAAACTCTTTGACATCATTCATGATAGGTATGTAATGGTAGCCGCGATGTAGCCAAAGAGTCTATAGACGATGAGTGACAATGTTGAAAACTGCTTGCAAACAGCTGAATATAGATGTCAGCCAAGTTTTTGACCCTCCCCCCACTTCCTCCCCGCGTCAAACAAAATTCTATCTTGACTCGATCCTCATTTTGCAACCCCGCCTGCCTGAGCTATAATCCTATGCTGGCTTGAAAATACGACGACATCGGCCCGGCGGTTTTCAGGCAAATATCAACTTATTGGAGGATATCCAAAATGCCTATTGAAGTGGCAGAAAAAGCCGAATTAATGAAGAAGTTTGAACAGCATGAAGGCGATACCGGTTCGCCCGAAGTCCAAATCGCCATTTTTGACCGGCGCATCAAGCAGCTCCAGGGACATTTGAAAGAGCATAAGCATGATCAAAGCTCCCGGCACGGTTTGCTTAAGCTGGTCGGCAAGCGGCGGCGGATGCTGGCCTATTTACGCAAACGTCATCCTGAACGTTACCGCGCCATTCTCAAAGAATTGGGGTTGCGGCGTTAAACTTTTTGCATGATAAGAGCGGGGTGGAAATTGATTCCGCCCCACTCCTTTTTATTTAACAGGGCACGGTCTGGTTTAGGAATTGGGCATTGTTTCATATTGACGAGAGCCTCTGGAAACAGACTATCTCGTATGAACCAATCCCCAGTCCCTAACCTTAAACCCAGGCCCAATAATCGCTTTTTAGCAGGATACTTTGGAAACGGCCGTCCCCGGATGGCTGTTTGGCGTATCATGGCCTGGCAAAACGGCCGTCTGCTAAACAGGTTTCGGAGGAAACTATGAACCAAGAACAAACTTTTACGGCCCGCGTCGGCAATAAAGACGTGATATTTGCCACCGGCAAATTGGCCGGACAGGCTGGCGGCGCCGTCACCGTTCGCGTAGGCGATTCGCTGCTACTGGGAACCGTCACCATGTCCAAGTCCGTCCGCGAAGGGTTGGACTTTTTCCCGTTGAGCGTGGACTTTGAAGAAAAAATGTACGCGGCGGGTCGGATTCCGGGCAGCTTTTTCCGCCGCGAAGGGCGTCCTTCCACCAGCGCCATTCTCATTGACCGGCTGACGGATCGACCGTTACGGCCGTTATTCCCCAAAGGGATGCGGAACGAAGTGCAAGTCATCGTCACCTCTCTGTCATCCGACAGCGTCCACCATCTCGACATCATGACGGTAAACGCCGCCAGCGCCGCTCTCACCATTTCGGACATTCCCTGGCAAGGGCCGATTGGCGCGGTGCGCGTTGGTTACATTGATGGCGAACTGGTAGTAGACCCAACCATCGAAGAAATGGAAGCCAGCCAACTCGATTTGCGCATGGCAGCCACCCGCGACGCCATCATTATGGTGGAGGCCGGCGCTAATGAAGTCAGTGAACAACTCCTGGTAGAAGCGCTGGAGTTTGGTCATCAGGCCATGCAGCCGCTGATTGATGTGCAGGAAGAGATGCGCGCAGCGGTGGGCAAGGAAAAAGCGGTCGTCGAACTGGCTAAATCTGACCCGGAACTGGCAGCGGCCGTCAAGACTCGTATCGGCAGCCGGCTCACCGAAATTGTGGCCGAACACACCGACCGGCCTGTCCGCAACACGGTTGTGGGCGAACTGCGCGACGAAATCGTGCAGAGCTTCCTGGATGAGGATGAACTAGCCGATCTAAAAGCGATCCGCACCATTTTTGCAGATGAATTAAAGCAAACGATCCGGCATCGGATTTTGCATGAAGGTGTGCGCCCGGACGGCCGTGACTACGCCACCGTCCGCCCCCTCTCTTCAGCCACCGGCATCAGCCCCAGGGCGCATGGCAGCGGCTTGTTCCAACGAGGAGAAACCCAGGTGCTTTCCATCGCCGCGTTAGGTATGCCCCGCGAAGCCCAAAAGCTGGACGGTCTGTCGCCGGAAGAGAGCCGCCGCTACTTGCATCATTACAACTTTCCCCCCTATTCCACCGGCGAAACCTGGTTCTTGCGCGGCCCCAAACGGCGAGAAATCGGGCACGGCGCGCTGGCTCGCACCGCGTTGGACCCGATGATCCCGGACGAAAAAGAATTTCCCTACACCATCCGCGTTGTATCGGAAGTGTTGTCCTCTAATGGCAGCACCAGCCAGGCCAGCATTTGCGCTTCCAGTCTGGCCTTGATGGATTGCGGCGTTCCCATCAAACGGCCGGTGGCCGGGGTGGCGATGGGTATGGTCAAAGAAGATGAAAAGTACGCCATCCTCACCGATATTCAGGGCTTGGAAGATCACTTGGGCGACATGGATTTCAAAGTTGCCGGAACCAGCGAGGGTATCACCGCCTTGCAAATGGACATCAAAATTACGGGGTTATCCCGCGAATTGATGGCTGAGGCGATGGAACAAGCCCGTGTGGGTCGGATGACGATTTTGGACTCAATGACGGCCGTGCTATCCGAACCCAGAAAGGAATTGAGCCCATACGCGCCGCGCATGATGACTGTCGAAATCGATCCAGAAAAGATTGGCGCAGTGATCGGCAAGGGCGGCTCTACCATCCGCTCGTTGGAAGAACAGTTCACAGTTTCAATTGACATTCAAGAAGACGGCACTATTTTTGTAGCCGGCACGGATGGCGATCTGGCGGAACAGGCGATTGAGCAAATTCGCATGTTGACCCAAGAACCGGAAATGGGCGAAACCTACACGGGCAAAGTGGTGCGCATCACCGACTTTGGCGCGTTTGTGGAAATTCTGCCCGGCACCGATGGCATGGTGCATATTTCTCAACTCTCTACTGAACACGTTCGCAGCGTGCAGGATGAAGTGGAAATGGGCGATGAGATCATGGTGATGGTAACGGACGTCAGCCCGGAAGGGAAGGTTCGCCTGTCGCGCAAGGCGGTTTTGGAAGGGTGGACATTAGAAGAAGCCCGCGCCGCTGATGCGCCGAAGCGCAGCCGGGGCGGTGGTCGTAATGATCGTCGCGGCGGTGGACGCGGCCGTCGGGATGACCGCCGGGATCGTCGCCGCTAAAACGACCGAATTATGCAAACAAAAGCCCTGATCGATTACCAGTCAGGGCTTTTTATTTGCGATTTTGGATTGAATTGCTCCAATGTAAATAGCAGCGAATTGACACGAATTATCACGAATTCGCGGTAATTGACGTAAATTCGTTGCCACATTTTCATTCTTGGTGGTGGGCTTGGGCCCGTGTTGTCTCCTGGGTAAATTGCGAGAAATGCCAAAACCTTTTTCTGAGCATCTATAGAAAGATTTGGCAATCGCCAGTACAATAGCGGTAACGACCAGACACCAGACAAACCTGCGAGGTTTTCTTAAACGAAAGCAGATATGACAGCTAACTACCCTGATTCACCACCCTGGAGTGCAACCAGCAAGCGGCTGGTGTTGTTGGTGTTGCTGGCTGTCTCTTTCCTGGCGATTTATCGGATGCGTACGCTGTTGCTGCCTTTGGTCATGGCGTTCGTTGTTGCTTACCTTGTTGAACCGATGGTGAAGGGATTGGTCAAGCAAATTCGCATCAAACGGATCTTTGCCATCGTTCTTGTTTATCTGGTTATTTTGACAACTCTCATTTCCATCCCCGTCAGCGCCATCTCTCCCTTGATCGCGCAGGTAAGCAGCTTTATCAATAACACGCCAGGCTACCTGGAACTGTTGGGGGAATTTCTGCAAGAGCCGCTTGTTTTAGCTGGCCGAGAAATCCCCATTGATCAATTGCCGCTGGAGCAGGTGTATACCGGTCTGGCCGCTAATCTCATCAACATTGTGCAAACGGTGGGCGGCCGTTCGCTAGGGTTGTTCAGCAGCATTGCCAGCGCCACCATCACCACCGTCGGCTGGACAATTCTGGTCTTATTTTTGTCCTTTTACATCGTTCGTGACCATGATTCGCTGTTTGGTTCCGTCATGGAGATGGTTCCCCCTGCTTACCAATCGGACATCAGACATTTAAGCGGCCAGATTAGCGTGACCTGGAATGCATTTTTGCGTGGTCAGTTGGTATTGAGCATGGTGATGGGACTCATCGTGTTTGTGTTAGCGCTTATTCTTGGATTACCCAATCCTTTAGTGTTGGCGATTATTGGCGGACTGGCTGAGTTTTTACCCACCGTTGGCCCCATTTTGGCAGCGATCCCGGCTACACTGCTGGCCCTATTTCAAAGCGATGCGAGTTGGTTGGGACATTTGATGTCGCCGTTATGGTTTGGCGTGGTGGTGTTAAGTGTTTATGGCATTATTTACCAATTTGAAAATTATTACCTGGTGCCACGCATTATCGGCCATCATCTGAAATTGCACCCGCTGGTGGTGGTGGTGGGGGCATTGGCAGGCGCTAGTGTGGCCGGGCTTCTGGGCATTATGCTGGCAGCCCCAACCCTGGCAACAGGACGGCTTATCTTTTTGTACATTTACTGCAAATTGACGGATCGGCCGCCCTTCCCGGATGTGGTGGTGGCGGTGGAAGAAATCGAAATAAACAGCCAACAGTTAACAATCAACAACTAACAGTCAACAGTCAACAGTCAACAGTCAACAGTCAACGGTCAACAGTCAACGGTCAACTACGAACGGAAAATAACCGGACACAAATGAATGGTCAAAATGCAGCCCGATTTTGTAAAATCGCCCTACATTTTCGAAGGAGACAGCGCGCGCCGCGGCGCACCACAAATGAATGAAAACAGCTAGAGGGGAGAGCCAGAACTAGAGGAAGAGCGATCCCTCTAGCTCTACGCTCTAGCTCTAGCTCTAGCTATTTACAAGGGAGATATGATGAGTGATTTAGAAATGGATGTGATTGCAGAAACCGAGAATTTTGCGGTGTGGTGCAGCGAGGAGGATGGCGAACGGCTGTATCATGTTGAATTGGGCGGCATTACCTTGCACCTGAATTCGGAAGAATGGGAAGAACTGGTCATTTTGATTAAAGATGCGGCGTAGTATCAATTTCCAGTAACCAGTAAACAGTTTTCAGTAAAGCGTGAAGCTGCCAGGAGGGAACAGATGACGAATTCGCCGGTAGAATATGCAGTGATGATCCGGGATATGCGACAGGAAGATCGGCCGCGGGAACGATTGATGCAGGTGGGCGCGCAGGCGGTGTCCACGGTGGAATTACTGGCGATCATTTTGCGCACGGGAACCGGCGGGGAAAGTGTGGTGCGTTTGGCGGAACGTCTGTTGGCTCATTTTGGCAGCATTCCTGGTTTGGCGCGGGCCACGATCCTGGAGTTAACGGCCGTCAAAGGCATCGGCCCGGCAAAAGCGGTGGAGATCAAAGCATCCCTGGAACTGGGTCGGCGGTTGATGGCGGCGGCCCCAGAAGAACGGCCGCGCGTCACTTCCCCAGGCGACGCCGCCAATTTACTCATGTCGGAAATGATGTTGCTGGAACAGGAACATTTGCGCTTGATTTTACTGGATACACGAAACCGGGTTCTCAGCGCCCCCACCATCTACAAAGGCAGCCTGAACACCTCCGTCATCCGTATCAGCGAATTGTTTCGGGCGGCGATCCGGGCCAACGCCGCCGCCTTCATCATGGCCCATAACCACCCCTCCGGCGACCCGGCGCCATCGTCCGAAGATGTGAACGTCACCCGGCAGGTGTTAAATGCCGGCAAACTATTGGACATTAGCTTGCTGGATCATATCGTGATTGGGCATAATCGGTTCGTGTCAATGAAGGAACGGGGGCTGGGATTTGAAGGATGAAGGATGAAGGCGGAAATTTAGGAGATTGAATGACGAAATTTTTGGTGAATGGGGCTTTGACGGATCCGTTTCGAGTTTTTCGGGGAGAGGAGAAGTTGGTGACGGCCGTCGGCTGGGCGCCCTGGTGGGTGGCGGCGGCGGCGGACGATCCCGGCTGGAAAAACCGGCAGCCTGTTTTTGACAGCGCGCTGCTGGACGGCCGTCCCGTTCAGCAAATCAGCACCCCATTTGGCGCCCATGTGGCTGGCTTGTGGCAACAAATTCCAGCCGCCGCCAACAACGAGTATGAAGTCAGCGTCGAAGGGCAGGCGTGGTCAAGCGAAAGCGCGGAAGCGGGCAGCGCGTTGGAAGCCAGCGATGTCAACTTGCAGATTGGGCTGGACCCGGCCGGCGGACTGGACCCGGAAAGCCCGCTCATCATCTGGAGCGAAACGGCCAATCCGCTGGGGCAGTGGCAGACGGTGCGGCTGACAGCCCAGGCAGAAGCCCGCATCGTCACCATTTTTCTCAAATCAGCGCCCAATTTACCCAAGCGGCAGCAGTCGGTTTTTTGGCGAAACGCGCGGATTCGCCCCATTGGCCGGTATAAGCGCAGCATCAACATCATCGGCGCCGGCGACACGCACATCACGCTGGAACCGGAACGGCCGCAGCCTAGTCAGCCGGTGACGGCCGTCGTTTCCTCCACCCGCCTTCATGAACCGGTAGAATTGGTCATGCGCCGCCCCGATGACCGGACGACGGCCGTCACTTTTCTGGATCAGACACAGGATGCAGACCGCACCATCTGGCGGTATGAATTTGTGCCGGATAGGGCTGGCTTGTTTGACA
The DNA here is from genome assembly GCA_024277135.1 of Chloroflexota bacterium. Taxonomy (GTDB): domain Bacteria; phylum Chloroflexota; class Anaerolineae; order Promineifilales; family Promineifilaceae; genus JAJRVV01. The sequence goes on from JAJRVV010000180.1 coordinate 10,238, forward strand.
TTCGTTTTGTGGGGGATGAGGGGGCACGGCTGCTTGCGCTGCGGCTTTTGCGGGTAGCGCGGGATGTGCAGTTGGTCCCCAGCGATGACGCCCGTACCACCTATCACCGGGTTTACGTGCTGCTGCCGCCGACGGCCGATTTACACTGGTTGGCAGCGGCGGCGCGGGGGAGTTTTGACGGCCGTTTTACCATCGGCTTTTCGGCGGACGACGCCGGCATCGGCAATCTGGCGAACCGGCAAGTGCTGGCCGTCAATCCGCACCATTGGCCGGAAGTGCTCACCGAAACCTGGTTCCAGCAGCATTATTCGGGGGTAAAATTCACGGCCGTCATCGCCAACTCGCCAGACGACCTGGAAACCTGGCTCAAAAAGTGGCTGCCGGAGGGGTGACAAGGTGACAAGATAACAAGGTAATTTTCATCCTTCATCCCTCATCCTTCACCCCTCCGTTCTCACTCCTCCGCCATCAAGGCCACATCCACCACTTCCACTTCAAAGCTGTGGCCCAGGAAAGCCAGTTCCACGCTCTCGATAAACTTGGGGGGTAGCGCGCCTTGACGGGCAAATTCCGCCGCCAACTCCACATCGTAAAAGGTGATTTGCCCCAACGTCACCCGCTCGTGGGCGCTTTGGACAACGGCGCAGGAAATACAGCCATCCGGCGACGTATCGGGATTGACTTCCCCATAAGCATAAAACCCATGCTGCCAAATTTGACTCACTCCATTTGGATCGAGATAGTTTAGTTTGATGAATAAGGGGCATTCGCTGCCCAGCGTGCCGCACACGCTCAATGATTGCTCGACTACGCGGAAAGTGATTTGCAGCCGGAGCGAGTCAAAATCGCTCACATCCTGGTTCAGAATTTGCCGGATTTTGACATCGGCGTGCCCTTGACCGTTTCTGACAACGCGCAAAGTTGGTTCACCGGCGACGGCCGTGACCACCGCCTCCCCTTTTGGTTGATCAGGCAATTCTACTATCCAGGTATATAACGTCCATCGGTCAAACAAATTGTCGAAAGCGCCGTTGCGAATCAAATTGCGCCGGGTGGTAAACGGCCCTTCCGGCTCGCCGCCAATGGGGATGACAGCCCGCTCATCGGCCAACAACAAAAATGGTTGGGAGCCAGCGACCAATGCCGCCTGTCCGGATAAAACAGAGACTTGCGTTTCGATATTGATCACTTCGATGGCATATTGGCCCGGTTCCCGAAGATGGACTTGTCCATGCGGCGTATCAATGCGAATGGTTAACGGCCGTCCTGTTGAAGGAGGGACAGTCATCTGTACACGGCCGTTGTCCAGTTCCAGCGTGAGGTTTTGATCGTTATCACTCCAATCGAACCGAGGGGTATCTGATTGGGTGAGCCGGATGGTGGTATTGCCATAAATTTGCAGGCGGGAGAGCAACTGGCCGCCATCGGGCGGAAAGACGGTGAGCAGCGCCGTGGCGGTGGCATCCGTCAAAATGGTTGACCCGGCTCCAACTTCCTGAGCGCCCTGCCCCTGCAATGCCGCCCGGCGAGAACCGTCTATGCTGTCAATACCCACCGTTCCCTGATTGGCTTGCACGGCCGTTGCCAACGGCTCCACTGAATTTTGCAGATAATTATTGACAAGCAACGGCACAGAAATGGCAATCGCCAGGAAAATGGCAAATCCCGTCAGCAAAAAAAACCAGCCCAACCGCTGCCGGTTGTGAATTTCTACAGCGGGAATGGCGCTCATAACCAGCGCACCTCAAATCGAGTGAATTCCTCCGCCGGTTCTTGCCAGAACAGGTCTACTTTTTGCACGCGGGCGGCGATTGGCCCCCGGCGCAAAAAAGGGATGAATGATTTCAAGGCCGCCTCCGCCCCCTGCGCTACCACTTTGACAGCGCCATCGCGTTGATTGGCGACCCAGCCATTCACGCCCCATTTTTGGGCTTCTTGTTGGGTGTAGTAGCGAAAGGAGACGCCTTGGACACGGCCGTAAATTGTGGCTTCGAATTGTTTCATGGGAAGTGTCAAGTGACTAAAGTTCGGAAGTGACTAAAATGACTAAAGTTGGGGTTGATTATACATGAGTGGCGGGTTTTTTGGGAGATGCGTCTGGCTTTCGTCAAGCAGTCATGTGGAAAAAGCGGGGCGGTCATCTGGCCAACGCCCGCAAAATCCGGCCCGCTATCCCCGGCCCTTCATACACCAGGCCGGTGTAAATTTGCACTAGGGAAGCTCCGGCATCCAATTTGGCCTGGACATCTGCGGCCGTCCGCACCCCGCCCACACCGATAATGGGCAGACTACCGCCGGTATGTCGGGTGATGTAGGCGATGATTTCGGCGCTGCGTTGGCGCAACGGCCGTCCACTCAAGCCGCCCGCCTCACTTCGATGGGGATGGCGCAACCCTTCACGGCTCAAGCTGGTGTTGACAGCGATAATGCCGTCAACCTGATGATGGAGTACGGTCGTCAAGATGTCATCCAATTCCGCCCAACTCAAATCAGGGGCAATTTTAACCAGGAGCGGGCGTCGGGAAATGGCGTGTTTGGCGGCCAAACGGTCGTTGGCGGTCTGCAACGTCCCCAGCAATTGGCCCAAATAGCCGCTTCCTTGCAGTTCTCGTAGTCCCGGCGTGTTGGGCGAGCTGATGTTGACGGCCAGGTAATCGGCGTGGGGATAGACGGCCGTCATCACCTGCGCGTAATCGGCGGCGGCCTCGGCCAATGGCGTTTCTTTTTGCTTGCCCAAACTGACGCCCAACACAAAATCCCGATCCTGCCAAGCCTGAAGGCGGGGCAGAGCGGCCGTCACGCCGCCGTTGGGGAATCCCATTCGATTGATGAGCGCCCCATCCGGCGGCAGACGAAAAATGCGAGGGCGGAGATTGCCGACCTGGGGCCTGGGGGTTAGCGTGCCCACCTCCACATGCCCAAAACCCAACGCCGCCAGCCCCGGCCCCACCCGACTATCTTTGTCAAATCCGGCGGCGACACCCAGCGCATTGGGAAAGGTCAGGCCAAGGAGAGAGATGGGGGATGACGGCCGTGATCCAACCACCAATCGCAGCAACCCCTGCCCCACCCGCCATCTCTGGGCCAAAGCCAGCGCCGTCAGCGTCCACTCATGCGCCATTTCCGGATCAAACCGGCGCAATATCGGCCAAAAAACTCGTTGGTACCAACCCATCTCGCCTCTATCCAGAAAAAAAGCCACCGAAACGATGGCTAATTTACACGTTCAACGCATTTCTTAAACTCAATCCTCATTCAGCTTCAGCACCGCCATAAACGCCTCTTGCGGCACTTCCACATTGCCGATCATCTTCATCCGTTTCTTGCCCTTCTTCTGCTTTTCCAGGAGTTTGCGCTTCCGGGTGACATCGCCGCCATAACATTTAGCCAGCACATCTTTGCGCAACGCCTTCACATTGGCGCGGCTGATCACCCGTTTGCCCGTCGCCGCCTGAATCGGAACCTCGAACATTTGCCGAGGGATGAGCTTGCGCAACTGCGTCACCAATTTCTGACCCCGGTTGTACGCATCATCTTCGTGAACAATCATGGCCAACGCATCAACTGGTTGTTTGGCTACCAGCACCGACAATTTCACTAGATTGGATGCCCGATAACCGACAAAATCATAATCCATCGAGGCGTATCCGCGCGTCAAACTCTTCAATTTATCGTAAAAGTCCACAATAATTTCGGCCAACGGCAAATCAAATTTGAGTGCCACCCGTCCCGGCGCTGGATATTCCTGTCCCATAAACTGGCCGCGCCGTTTCATCGCCAATTCCATGACGACGCCGTAATAATCTTCCGGCGTAAAGATTTGGACGTGCATCCACGGCTCTCGAATCTCGGCGATTTGGCCCTCGTCGGGTAAATCGGCCGGGCTTTCGATGATGCGCAGTTCATCGGTATGGGCCATGATCACTTCATAGCGCACGCTGGGCGCGGTAGCCACCAAATCCAGGTCGTACTCCCGCTCTAATCGCTCCTGGATTATCTCCATGTGAAACAAGCCGAGAAAACCGCAGCGAAACCCAAAATTCAAGGCGTCGGAGGTTTCCGGTTCGTAAACCAGCGCGGCGTCATTCAATTGCAGCCGTTCTAATGCCTCTTTGAGCAGCGCGTAATCTTCGCCTTCGGTGGGATAAAACCCGGCAAAAACCATTGGTTTGACAGCTTCGTAACCGGGCAGCGGGAATTGGGCCGAGTTATCGCGTAAGGTGATGGTGTCGCCCACCCGGCATTCGCGCACGGTTTTCAGGCCGGTGGCGATGTAGCCGACTTCTCCGGCCTGGAGCCGATTGACCGGTTTCATGGCCGGGCCAAAAATGCCGATTTCAATGGGTTCGGCGGTGACGTCGTTGGACATCATTTTTATCCACTGCCGCTTGTCCAACGCGCCATCAAATACCCGGATGTAGGCGATCACCCCTTTGTAAGAATCGTAATGGGAATCGAATACCAGGGCGCGCAGAGGTAGTTCGGCATCCAAATCAGGAGGTGGCACACGGGCGACGACGGCTTCCAGCACGGCTTCGATGTTGTGACCGGTTTTGGCGCTGATGGGGATCGCTTCTTCAGCCGGAATGCCGGTGATGGCCTCGACTTCTTCTGCCACTTCGTCGGGCTGGGCGGCGGGCAGATCGATTTTGTTGACCACCGGGATCAGTTCCAGGTCAGCTTCGATGGCGAAGTACAGGTTGGCCAGGGTTTGAGCTTCGACGCCCTGGGTGGCGTCCACAACCAGAATGGCCCCTTCGCAAGATTGAAGGGCGCGGCTGACTTCGTAAGCAAAGTCTACGTGGCCGGGAGTGTCAATCAGGTTCATTTCGTAGACTTCGCCGTTTGCGGCCGTGTATTCCATGCGAACGGCGGAGGCTTTGATGGTGACCCCTTTTTCCCGCTCCAAATCCATCGTGTCCAACACTTGATCCTGCATCTCCCGCTCGGACAATGTACCGGTGACTTGCAACAGTCGATCAGCAAGAGTGGACTTGCCGTGATCAATATGGGCGATTATACAAAAGTTGCGGATATTGCTTGGCTTCATACTGCCAAGTATATCAAAAGGGACAGTAAAAGGTGAAACGCGACTGGAACAAAGCTAAAACGGTCGCCCGTTTTTAACATTTAGAAAAGGTGAAACACGACTGGAACTAATGTAAAAATGGTTGCCCATTTGAACATACAATTTAGAGATGGGGCACGGCCGGGTGGCATGAATCAATGTTCGGCATTGACCCATGCCACCCCATTTCCCATCGGATTTATACTGCCAGCCCCACCTGATCGGTGAGCGTGTTGACAAAATCTTGCAGGTTCTGTCCGCCGTACGGCCGTATAGCAGGACGTTTTGTCATCAACCGGCCCACGTCGTCTGCTAACATGCTTTTGCCATCGGTGACGGCGACATGGGCACGGCCGCGCGCTACGCCTTGCAATAAGGCTTTGACGCGGGCGTCCCGGCGCAATGAGTCTTCATTGCGACCACCCGTGGGCAGAATCAGTAAACAATCCTGGGCTGGGTCAAACGGCCGTTCTGATAATTCGTAATCTGCCTTTAACCCGACACCCTGACGGCTGTAAACCAGTTTGTTAAACAAGCTAACGCTTTTAATGAACAGCCCTGCTTGTCGAAAGGCGTGCAAAAAAAGCACGACCTCTAATTCATCAAAACCATCCCCAATTAAAATGTAGCTTGCTGTTCGCGGCCGTTTGCCAGTATGATTTCGTGTGTGCTTGCTCATAATTTATCCAGTATCGCCAACTTCTAGCCCGGATACAAACTTACCTGATGAGTCCAACGGCCAAAATAGTCAGCCACCTGTTGGGGCAGGTGCCCCACTAACATTGCCGGCAATCGGAATCCCCTGAAATTGCTGGATTGAAGTGTAGTTTTCAGAGACCGATCCAAAACCGAACGAGCCGGTTGATGCCACAACCAAAGAAAGAGCGGCAAAAAGAATCAACATAACCATTACTATTGTAAAAATTCGTTTCTTGCTAAACATGTTTCACCCCTTTTTTTCGTAATCACCAAATTCCCTACTCACAGGCTATCAGATTTCAACTTTAATGAGCTACAAACCCACTGCAAACTTACTGCAAATTCACTGCAAACCAGAGTGGTTGGGGGCAGAGAGCCTTAAATCCATTATGATTTCGGAAATAATCTGATAAGATTTGAATAGTTGGGGCAAAGCGGATCATTCAGGTATTCACTATCCAGGACATCAATTGAGGCATCAGCGCTCATTCTTTCCATTTCGCCCAATTGAGTCCGCAGCTCACCCCATAAAACCAGATTAGAGAATTATTCAACATGACAAACGCGCATTTACTATCTGCAGAAGACGTGATACAGGCTTTGCGTTTATGGCATGCCAACAAAGTGCCGCATTGGCCACTGGCTCATTTACGGTTGAGTTGGCAATTCGCTCCTGAGGAAATTATGCAGTTTGGCAGTTTGGCTGAAATTGGCCCCTCGGCTCAAAACCGGGCGGTGCTCAATCAGGGATTGGCTGTTTTGCGAAAGGTATCGCCTGAAGCTGAAGAGCTGTTGAGGAATCGTTTTGAACACCAGCAAGACGCATTCGCTGTGGGCAACTCCTTGAATGTTTCTGAATCGAGCATCTATTACCGCCAGCGTCAAGCAGTCACGCAGCTTAGTCGCATCTTAAACAAACTCGAAGAAACCGCCAACCAGGAATGGCAAGAAAAAATGCTATCTCGTTTACAGTTGCCGACTTATACCACCCTGGTGGGCGTTTCTGAAGCTTTGGCACGATTGCTTGATGTCTTACACACACGGAAAGAACATTTTTTGATCGCTCTGGTTGGTTTGGGCGGTATCGGCAAAACAACGTTGGCGGATCAGGCCACCCGGCAAATCATAAAAACGACTCGATTTGATGAGATCGCCTGGATCACGGCAAAACAAACGCATCTTTCGTCATTGGGGAGATTGCAAGTTGAAAGCAGCCAGCCAGCCCTAACATTTCCCATGTTAGTCGGGCAACTGGTGAATCAATTCGATCTGACAACTATCCAAACTTCTCATTTACAAAAAGAACGTCTGGTTAAACGATATCTTCAGGAAAGAGCTTGCCTGGTTATTATAGATAATTTAGAAACTGTATCCGATTACCGCTCCTTACTGCCAGAGTTGCAAAAGTGGCAGAACCCCACAAAATTTATTCTAACATCCCGTTACCGCTTGATGGGGACGCCAGGCGTATATACCATGCAAATGAAGGAACTATCGCCAGAAGCCGCTATACAACTTCTGAGACAGGAGGCGGGGAGAACCGGGTTTGACGATCTGGCAAATGCTGACGAAGACACGCTTTTGACTGTTTATGATGTCGTCGGCGGTAATCCGCTGGCCTTAAAACTCATGGTTGGGCAGCTTCGGTTTTATTCATTGCCTCATGTTTTGTCCCGGTATTCAGATAAAACTAAATCTGACTCAAGGGAAGATTTGTTTGAATACATCTATCGAGACATCTGGGATGGTTTAGCCGACGAAAGTAAAATGATCCTGCTCGCTCTCACCCAGGCCAGCGAAACCGGATTCACATTTGAGCATTCAGTCGAAGTCACTGAGCTATCTGAATCCGTTTTGTTAAAAAGCCTGGAAAATCTTATCTTACTGTCTCTGGTAGATTTAGCCGGCAACCTGACCGAGAGACGTTATCGTTTGCACCGCCTCACCGAAGTTTTCTTGCTGCGAATGTTTGCTGATTGATGGACAAAACGGTAAGTAACCAGACCAAATGGCAAACTTTTCTGCGCAAACAAAGCGTTGCCAATGCCTCTCGATGGATCGATTCTTTAAGAAAAAGCAGCGATCCCAAAAGATTAGTGGTCAGCGATTATGACAACTTACTACGCGCTTTAGAGTCCTCGCTAAACAACCCCGAAGAATTTTCCACGACATTTTCCCTGATCCAATCTCTCTTTCCTTATGTGTTTGAATTTGGCGATTGGGATCGATGGCTCGCCTATTTAGCTAAGGCTATCTCAATTGGTGAACAACAACAGTTACAATTCGAATCTGCCCGACTATATGAGCAAATGGGGGATATCAAAAAGGAAAGGGGAGAACTGGAAAAAGCAAAAAGTCTGTATGAAGCCAGCATTGAAAAATATGGCTTACTGAATGATGCCGAAAAAAAAGCATACGTCATGGCAAAAGTGGCGATGATTTTGGAAACTCACGGCAAAACATCTGAAGCCATATCGCTCAGTCAAAAAGCCTTAGACCTGTTAGAATCATCTTCCGATTTTGAAACAATCGCCTTTATTAATGTAAACTTGTCAACTATTTTTTTGCGTTCCCGATTGTGGCAGCCAGGGCTGGACTTGGCCACAAAAGCATACCAGGTATTTCTCCGGGCAAAGAATCAAAAATTTATCACCAGAGCGCTCATAAATATTCTGGTTTTTCAAGCTGAATTATCCATGTGGGATGAAGTGCATGAAACAACAGCCCGTTTAGCTGACATTTTCACCCAAAGTAAGGATAAAAGGTCATTAATAGTACTTGAGATAAATTTAGGGTTAGCAGCTTATCATCAAGAAAACTTACTGGAAGCCGAATTACATTGGCAAAAGGCACGGCAGTTATTGTCACAAGTAAATGACATGAGCGACATAGGGTTGGTTTGCAACAATTTGGGTAAATTGTACCTGGATATGGAGGAGTATGGTGAGGCGGAAAAGATGCTCAAGGAGGCTGTGGCTATTTACGATGAGCTTGGCGACCCATTAAATTGGGCGAACTCGATGGATAATTTGGCCGAACTGTATGAAGCGCAAGGGAACACGGCCGTTTGCCGCCAAACACTTATCGGAGGCATCGCTGGATTAGACGGCCGTTCCGATGCTCCTTACGCCTTCGAACTATTAGACATGATGCGGCAGCGATTAGCCGATCTGCCAGACAAAGAATAATCCCCCTCCCACACACAATCTCAAAAATCCAACATCACTTAGGAGCAAACTGGCACACTTTGCAGTTGATTTGCAGTTGATTTGCAGACCAGTAAAGTCACTCTATGCTATCATCTAGACATTCGCACTGGAAAAATGGATAGTGCGCTGGCATAGGGATACCATGCTTTCACCGACGCAGAAGAGAACACACACAAGGAAGTTTCCCACAATGCCCAGCAACACTGGTCAAAACAAGCTGCATGAATTATTCAATTCGTTGACCAGCGCCTGGGAGTTATCGCGTTTAGCAAAACGGGAAATTGCGCCCAACCATGCCGCCAACCTTCATCTGGAAAAGGTGGCTCTGATGACAGAACACGCTATCCGGCTGACCAACGAACTCTCAACCCAGGCCAACCACGTCGAAAATAAAGTACACCTGCTCGATCTGAATAAAATTCTCCGGCAAAGTCTGGCCTCTCTCGATTCAACTTTGTTTCATGGCATAAAATTACAGCTTTGTCTGGACGCTCTTTTGCCGGCCGTCAAAGGCCGGCCGCCTGACCTGCAACAACTCTTCACCCAAATTCTTACCAACGCTGCACAAGCCATCCAGCCCCAAATCGGCGAAATCAGCATCGAAACCGGCGTCATCTCATTTAATCCAGAGTGCCCCCGCTTCAAACAAAAACAGGGAGATTGGTTCACCCTTGGCCCCAAAGCATACATCACCATCACCAATACCGGGATGGGCATGGATCCTGACACGCTGGCACGAGCATTCGATCCCTTTTTCACCACCAAGCTTCTGGGAGAGGGGCTTGGCCTGACCACAATTTTAGAAATCGTCAATCAACATAAAGGGGGCATTTCAGTCACCAGTCAGTTAACCCAGGGCACGGCCGTTTCCCTGTTTTTACCGGTGGCCCAATCATTCAACTGAAAAGTGACCCTATTGTATAAACGAGGAACAATTTGAAAAAAGCAGTATTGGTAATTGAAGACGACGATACCCTACTTGACGCATTGTATGATATTTTCGATACCATTGGGCTGAACGTCATCGGCGCCCGCAACGGCCGTGACGGCATTGCCGCCTACAAAACCCACCAAAACAACATCCAACTCGTGGTCCTCGATTTACGCATCCCCGATATGCACGGCGCCGATGTCCTCAGAACTTTGCGCGCCATCAACCCCCGCGTCAAGGCGCTCATCTCTTCAGCCTCCGACGAAAACAGCATCCGCAAATCCTTTGCCGGACAGCCGGAAGTGCCCGTCATCCGCAAACCGTATGATTTGCATTCATTTTTGAGCAAAGTGCAGGGGATTTTGGAAGTTTGATCAGGTTAAAACAGATTCTATCGCTTCATCAACAGCAAACAGCGGCACGGCCGTTCCCCAAGTCAGCCATGCTAAAAACTCCACATTGCCATCTGCGCCCGTAATCGAAGAGCGGGTCAAGCCCGCCGGATGAAGCTGGTGGGCGGCAGCCCATTCCAGAATCTGGGCCAATACCTGTCTGTGTACGGCCGTATCCTTCACAATCCCCCCTTTACCCACCTGCCGCGGCCCCGCCTCAAACTGCGGCTTAATCAGAGCCGCCACATCCGCTTTCTGGGCCAACCATTGCCGCACCGCCGGCAAAATCAACCGCAGCGAGATAAAAGAGACATCAATCACCGCCAAATCAATCGGCCGCGGCAAAGACTCCACATATCGGGCATTGGTGCGCTCCATCACCACCACCCGCTCATCCTGGCGCAGTTTCCAATCCAACTGACCATACCCCACATCAATGGCGAACACTTGCGCCGCCCCCTGTTGCAGCAGCACATCGGTAAAGCCGCCGGTGCAAGCCCCCACATCGGCGCACACCCGGCCGTTCACATCCAGGCCAAACGCGGTCAACGCCCCGGCCAGCTTAAACCCGCCCCGCCCCACATACGGCGCCGCTTCCTTCAACTCAATCGCCGCCGACATGGGCACGGCCGTGCCCGATTTATCCACCCGCGCCCCATCCACCGTCACCTCCCCGGCCATAATCAACGCCTGCCCCTTCGCCCGCGACCCCACCAACCCCCGCGCCACCAACAACTTATCCAACCGCTCCTTCTTCTTCATCCTTCATCCTTCATCCTTCCACCTTCCCTCCCCACCCACTCCGCCAGCGCATCCGCCAACGACTGACGCAAATGAATCTGCGGCTGCCAGCCCACATCGCGGCGGATTTTGGCAAAACTGCCATACAAACAAGGCGTATCCGACGGCCGCATCCGCGCCGGGTCATACACCACCTCCACACTCACCTTCGCCAGTTCAATCAGGGCGTTTAGCAAATAATGGATGGATACCGCTTGCCCGGAACAAATCAAATATGCCTGGCCCGGCCGCCCTTTTTCCGCCAGCAGCCGGTACGCCCGCGCCACATCGCGCACATCGGTGAAATCCCGCTGCGCGTCCAGATTGCCCACCGAAATCGAAGGCGGCCGCTTTTTTAGTTTGATCGCCGCCAACTGGCCGGCAAAATCAGGCACCACAAACCCCAGCGCCTGATGCGGGCCAATGTGGTTAAACGGCCGTGCCTCCACCACCGGCAGTTCATATCGCTGCCAATACACCGAGGCCAACATGCCCGCCGCCCATTTGCTCACCCCGTACGGATGGCGCGGCTGAGGTGGCGTCTTCTCCGTCAACGGCAAATCCTTTTCGCCAATCTGCCCGTAAATTTCGGCGCTGGTCACTACCACCACTCGGGGACGGCCGTAAGCCACCGCCGCTTGCAACAAATTAGCCGTGCCCCCCGTGTTCACCGCCAGCGTCAACGCCGGCGCCTGCCACGACCTGGCCGGATACGCCTGCCCCGCCAGATGATAAATCACATCTGGCTTTGCTTGGGCAACGGCCGTCCGCACCGAATCCGGGTGCAGCAAATCTCCCTCAATCCCGGTGATCAACGGGTGTTCCGGCAGCGATTGGTGGCTCGTCGCCGCATGAACCAGCGCCAACACCTCATGCCCAGCCATTACCAAGCTTTCCACCAAATGCGATCCGGCGAAACCCGTTGCCCCAGTTATAAAAATACGCATACCCATCCTCAAAAAACAGTGATGCCCGCATTATACCCGGCAAAACCCACATTTAGCGAGATTTTCGACTCTTTGGCAATTCGTGCCAGCCGTCAAACGCGAACTGGAACCAAATACTTCAAAAAATCCATGCACAAAGCTATAATAGCCTCATGAATGAACGTGTCGCTGAACTTTTGACCCCCTTAACCCGCCAGTTTGGCAGCGATCTCGCCGCCGCCTACTTGTTCGGCAGCGCCGCTCAGGGTACATACCAACCCGGCGAATCAGACATCAACCTGTTTCTGGTGCTGACGGAAAATGCCGACCTCCATGAACTGCGCCAGATATTCCGGCCCATTTGGGCGCAGCGCCGCGAACAGTGGCAACGGCCGCCGCTGGTGGCGCGAGAAAATGGCTTTTTGCGCCATCTCACCCTCTTCCCGGCGCTGGCTCGCACCTTAAAACAGCAAGGTAAACCGCTGGTGGAAAAGCGAGATTTGCTCAGCGGGCTGCCGCTGATGGACACTCGCGCCGAGTTTGTGTGGCTGGCCCAAGAGGCGATGTCCGTGTCGTTGGCCCTGACCCCACGTCTGCTGGAACCGGCCGAAGCCGAACAACAAATGGTAAGGCTGCGGCGATTGGCCCGGCGTATACACGGCAATCCCGTTCCTGCTGAGGAAACGGCCGTCAACCTCCTGTCCCGTATTCACTTGCAGTTACGGCAAATGGAAGTGCGGCTGCCCCAAATCGAATCGTGGCAAGCCGAACGCCGACCCACCACCTCTCTGCTGCTGCCCAACCTGCGCGCCACCTACAAAAAACCGGAAAAGCAGTGGATGATCATGGTCTTTTCCAGCCTCACCCCACAGCAAATCATCAACACCGACTGGAACCAGCTCACCAACCGTTTGCTCAACCGGTATCAAGGCTTGCAGATCACCACCGCCACCCAACTCCGCCTCATCGTGGAGCTGAACGAAGCCACGGCCGTCCCCCTGCGCCGGTACGATCATGAATGGGGACTCGATCCGCTGGGGACACTGGAAGTCAGCCAAAGCCAAATTATGTGCGCCGCCGCCCGTTTGCCCTCCCAAATCCAGGTTGATCTGCTGCCGCAGGCTTACCTGATTGCTGCGGACGAGGATATTCCCAAACTCATCCACGACTTCCAAAACAAGATGCTAAACATCCAGCTTGAACATGAACTGTTGCACCGCATCGAGAAAATTGACAAGTTTACGCCGCCCGAACCGCTGCCTGGCCGAGAAATCCCACCCCTGAAACGGGTAGAGGCGCTTTTCCAACATTTGGGCTGGTGGGCCGATTACTATACCCAACGCAGCCAACGGCTGGCGTAACGGCCGTGCCTACTCACAATTTACAAGCCACAATTCACAATTCGCAATTCCATACCGGCCTTCGCCTCCTCCTGCTAACCCTCCTCCTGTCCTGGCTGCAACCGCCTCCCCTGCTCATCACCCCCGGCCCGTCACAAACCGTCCACACCACCCATCCCATTCTCGGCGTCCACACCCGGCTCATTGACGAGGTGGAAGAGTGGAAAATCCAGTACACCCTGCAAATGGCGCGGCAGATGGGCGCGGCCTGGATCGTAGAATTTTTCCCCTGGGCGTATGCCCAACCCGCGCCAGACCGGTTCGATTGGCGGCAGTTCGATCTCATCATCAACCACGCCCAAGCCCAGGGGTTACAGGTGGTGGCCCGCATTGGTTTGACGCCAGAATGGGCACGGCCGTCCGACACCGCGCGCACTTACCTGGACAAAACGGCCTACGATGATTTTGCCGCCTTCGCCGCCGCCTTTGCCAGCCGCTACCGGGGACAGGTCAGCCACCTCATCATCGGCAACGAGCCAAATCTCAACTTTGAATGGGGCTACCGGCAAACCACCCCGGCCGATTACGCCGCGCTGCTAAAAACGGTCTACCCCGCCGTCAAAGCGGCCAATCCCGACATGATGGTGTTGGCCGGGGCGCTGGCGCCGACGCTGGAACCGTCCGGTTCCGCCAACGGCCTGAACGACCTGGATTACCTGGCGGGGATGTACCAGGCGGGCGCGGCTGACTTTTTCGATGGATTGGCGGCGCACACCTACGGCCGTACCTTCCCCCCCGCCGCCGACCCTGGCCCCAACCTGCTCAACTTCCGCCGCCTGGAACTGCAAATGGCGATCATGGCCCAGTTTGGCGACGCGGACAAACCCATCTTCATCACCGAAACCGGTTGGAACGACCACCCGCGCTGGACGCAGGCCGTCCGCCCCGGCCAGCGCATCCAGTACACGCTGGACGCCATCCAATTTGCCGAAACGGAATGGCCGACGGTGACAATGGTGGCGCTGTGGGCGTTCCGCACCCCCGCGCCGGAAGGCAAGCACAACGATTATTACACGCTGGTGACGCCGGAGTTTGTAACCAAGCCGATTTACGCCGCGCTGCAAGAATTCACGGGGAATGACAGGGTGACAAGGTGACAAGGTGAAGCGCCTTTTTTACATTTTTCGCCTTTCGTTTTTCGTTCTTTTAATTTCTTGCAGCAGCAACGGCCGTACCTGGCAGCGCATCCAACAATCCGGCACACTCCGCGTCGGCCTCGACCCCACCTATCCCCCTTTTGCACAGCTAACAGCAGACGGGTATGAGGGCATTGACATTGATCTGGCGCAGGCGTTGGCCGCCGATTTGGGACTGACGGCCGAGTTCGCGCCGTTCAGTTACGATGGGTTGTATGACGCGCTGGCCACCGGGCAGGTGGATGTCCTCATCTCGGCGCTGGTGGTGGAGCCGGACAAGAGCCGCGATTTCGCTTATTCGCAGCCGTACTTCAACGCCGGCGAGCTGTTGATCCTCCCGGTTGATTCTCCGGTAACAAAGATGGCGGATTTGAACGGCCGTACCCTGGCCGTCGAACTGGGCGCGCGCGGGCACGTAGAAGCGACAGTGTGGGCGCGGCGGCTGCCCGATTTGACCATTCTTCCTTTTGATACTCCGGATGGGGCGCTGACGGCCGTGTCCGATGGAACAGCCGACGCCGCTGTGATCGATGCTATTAGCGGCCGTCTATTCCTCAAAACCAACCCCCATCTCAAAATAGCCGGCGAACCCGTCACCGTCGAACCGTATGCTCTGGTCGTCCGCACAGAGGATGCTGTTTTGCTGGAGAATTTGAATGCGAGTCTGGAGGAGATGATGGGGGACGGCCGTTTTGACCAGATCATATGGTCCCAGTTTGCCAAATGAGTTGCAATACTTGTATAGTTTGTTCGATAGCTTTAGCGTCAGGCGATCTCGGAGGAAAAGATGACCCAAAAATTCGACCCCGTAACCCTGGAAATTTTATGGCGGCGGCTGATCTCCATTGTGGATGAGGCCGACGCGGCCGTAGCCCGCACCGCTTTTTCCAGCCTGCTGCGCGACGCCCACGATTACACTTGCATGTTCACCGACCGGCACGGCCGTGAACTGGCCCAGGGTTCATTCGCCACGCCAGGACAATCGGGGGCGATGGCGCTGGGCGTCAAAAAGCTGGTGCAAAGCCTGCCCGCCGCCACTTTCCGCCCCGGCGACGCCTACATCACTAACGACCCCTGGGCGCTGGCCGGGCATCTCAACGACGTTTGCGTCATCAGCCCCATCTTCCACCGCGACCGGCTGGCCGCCTTCACCGCCTGCGTCCTGCATCACTCTGACATCGGCGGCCGGGTGGCTTCCGACAACCACGACGTTTTCGAGGAAGGGCTGTTCATCCCCCTGGTCAAGCTGTACGACGGCGGCGCGCTCAATGAGGCCGTTTTGGAAATGATCCGCTGGAACGTGCGCACGCCGGACGAGGTGGTGGGCGACATCCGCTCCCAAATCGCCGCCAACCACGTCTGCGCCGAACAGGTGCAGCGGATGATGACGGAGTATGACCTGGACAGCCTGGATGATTTGGCCGACGAGATCATCGGCCGTACCGAACGCTCCATCCGCGCTGCCATCGAGCAGGTTCCCAACGGCCGTTACCTGGCCCAAGGCGTCATCGAGCAAATGGCCGGGCGGGAAGATGTACTCATCAAAGCGGCCGTCGAAATCGCGGGCAGCGACATCCGGGTAGACCTAACCGGCTCCTCGCCACAGGTGGATTGGGGCGGCAACGTCGTCTACAACTTCACCTACGCCTACGTCCACATGGCGATCAAGAGCATCTTCGATCCCTACATCCCCAACAACGACGGCAGCGCTGCCCCCATCCAACTCATCGCCCCGGAAGGGAGCGTCGTCAACTGCAAATTCCCGGCGGCGGTGGCGGCGCGAATGCAGATCGGCCATTTCATGACCGAAATCATCTACCGGGCGCTGGCGGCCGTTTTGCCGGATCGGGCGCTGGCGGCCAGCGGCGGCACGCCGGCCACGATGAATGTGTTTTACGGCAAATGGGAAGACGGCCGTCCCTGGCACACCGTTCTCATTCGCGGCGGCGGCATGGGGGCCAGCGGCCGCGACGACGGCAGCGGCTGCTACATCTTTCCCGCCAACGGGGCCAACACACCGGTCGAAATTTTGGAGAGCGACACCCCGCTCCTGGTCGAGCGGCGGGAACTGCTGCCCGATTCCGGCGGCGCGGGGCAGTACCGGGGCGCGCTGGGCCGCCGCCTCGTCATCCGCGTGCCGGATGATGTGCCGGGGGTGAATTTGGGGATTCAGAGCGGCCGTTTTCGTTTGCCGCCGGAGGGATTATTTGGCGGCCAACCGGGCGCAAAAGCGCAGTTCCTGGTCAATGGCAAGCCGGGCGATCCATATGGCCTGACCCGGCTGCAACCGGGCGACGTGGTGACGATGGACGCGGCCGGCGGCGGCGGCTTTGGCGATCCGAAACAGCGCAGCCCGGAAGCGATCCTGCGCGACATCCGCGACGGCAAAGTGTCAGCAGCCGACGCCAAAGAACAGTACGGGGTTGAAACGACGCCGGAAATGCTAAAAGAATTGGACTGAAAGCAGATGATAATGCCAAAACATCTCCCAACCCAGTCAAAAGGATTCAATCCCTTTGGCGACTTAATCGGTCTGACTTTCTCCAGGGCCGCTGAAGGGAACAGCCAATGCGCTCTGGAAGTGGATGGAAAATTGCTCAACCCGCATGGCGTCTTGCATGGGGGCGTCATCTCCTCAATGGCCGACACCGGCATGGGGGCGGCGCTTTACACCCGCCTGGATGACGGCGAATCCTGCGCCACGGCCGAGATCAAGATCACCTATCTGCGCGCCGTGACTTCCGGGACGCTGACATGCGACACCAAAGTCATCCACAAAGGGCGGCGCATCGCTTTCCTGGAATCTGAAGTGTGGAACGGCCAGCGCCTGGTCGCCAAAGCCTCCGGGACGTATTCCATCTTCCCGGCCAGAAAGCAACCGTTCAGATAAAGCATTCGCATGAAAAAACAGCTTAACCTAAAACGCTTTGCCGCGCACATCGAAACTGCCACCCGGAAAGCGGGTTTTACCGTTGCCGGACGCGAGGGAACAACACTCACCGTCATCCTGCACAACCAGCCGGTGCGCTGCAATCTGGAGACCATCTACCAGGCGTACCAAAACGCGCCTGACCGGATGGACAACATCATCGCGGCTCATCTGAGCGCGCTGGGCCAGGTTCCGCCACCCCCTCCGCCGCCAACGGAAGCAGAAGCGGCCAACTCTTTGCTGCCCATGCTGCAATCGCAGCAATGGGCTGCCGAAACGCAAAAGGCGGACACTCCCCTGCCCGTGCAACGGCCGTTCGTCACCGGACTCACCATCACCTACGTCCTGGACATGCCACAATACCGAGTTTATGTCAATCAAGATATGATGTCCCGGTTCACGGCCCAGGCTGAAGTGTCGCCAGATGACATTCACGAAGCGGCGCTGGAAAATCTGCGGCAGCGCACCAGCAGCAGCCATTACCAAATGCACGGCTTGGGCGATAAAACGCTGGCGGTGTGCGAGACGGATGATGGTTTTGCCGCGACGCGCATCCTCTTGCCGGAGCTGATGACAGCATGGGCGGAACGCATCCCTGGCCGGATGTTGATCGGCATTCCCAACCGGGATTTTTTGATCGCCTCCAGCGACCGTGACCCGGCGCAGGTGCAGGCAATGGATGGATTTTGAATGTTTCGGAAGCGTGGCGAGAGACGTATCCGGGTGCGGCTGTAGGCGTGCTGGCGCTGCGGGGTGTAACCAATCCAACGCAGCATGAGGCGCTGGCAAGACACAAGGCTGAGTTAGAGCGGGCGTTGCGAGAACGGTTTGCCGGACACGGCCGTGCCGCCATCAAAGCCGACTCCATCATCCAGGCGTACAGCCGCTACTATAAGCGGTTCAAAAAGACCTACCACGTCCTGCTCCAGCTTGAATCGGTCGCTATCAAAGGCAAGCCGATCCCCAACGTGGCGGCGCTGGTGGCGGCGATGTTTATGGCGGAGGTGTATCTTGCCGCAAAAAAGTCTGGAACATCAGCACGTTGAGTTTTTGCTGTCGGTGGCAGGCGCGGAACATGTCTCGATCACAACCGCCGACCGGGAACAGCACGCCCGCGACCAATCCTTCCACCAAGCGCATTTGCCGACGGCCGTCGTCTGGCCCGCCTCCGCTCAGGAAATCAGCGCCATTCTGCAATACGCCAACCAACACCGCATCCCCGTCACCCCCTGGGGGGCCGGTTCCAGTTTGGAGGGCAACCCCATCCCGGTTCACGGCGGCATCGTCCTCGATTTGCTGCGGCTGGACAAAATTCTGGCCGTCCGCCCCGATGATTTCCAGGTGGACGTGCAGGCAGGCGTCCGTTACCAGGACATGAACGCCCAACTGGCGCGGGATGGCCTCTTCTTCGCCCCCGACCCCGGCGCCAACGCCTCGATTGGCGGCATGATCGCTAACAACGCCGCCGGCACGCGCACCCCTCGCTACGGCGCCACCAAGGATAACGTGTTGAGACTGGAAGTGGTGTTAGCCGACGGCGAAATCATTCGCACCGGGTCACTGGCCGCCAAGAGCGCCTCTGGCTATGACTTGGTGCATCTTTTCGTCGGTTCGGAGGGCACCCTGGGCGTGGTAACTGAAGCCACGTTGCGGCTGGCGCCGCTGCCGGAGCAGTTCAGCGCGGCCGTGGCTTCGTTTGAAACGGTGACGGCCGCCACCCGCGCCGTGTCCGGCATCATGGGCAGCGGCATGGTTCCGGCGGCGTTGGAATTTTTGAACACGGCCGTCATCCGCGAACTGAACGGTGTGGACGAATTTTCTCTGCCGGAACGGCCGACGCTGCTCATGGAATTCCACAGCGCCACCGCCGCCGCCTTGCAGGAAGAGTTGAAACTGGTGAATGTGATTTGTCAGGGCGAAGGGTGCGTCGCTTTTGAAGCCGGGCTGGGACGGGAGGAACGCGACCGGCTGTGGCGCGCCCGCCATCAAACGTATGAAACCCTGGTGCGGGCCAATCCCGGCGTTTCCTTCTTAATCGTGGATTTAGCCGCGCCCGTCTCCCAATTCCCGGCGCTGGTGGCCGCATGCCAGTCAGCGTTGGCAAAGCAAAAGATGAAGACATACCTGGTCGGCCACGCCGGGGATGGCAATCTGCATCCGCTCATCCCTTACCAACCGGAAGATGAAGCGAGTTTTGGGTTGGCAACGGCCGTACATGCCGAAATGGTGCAGGCAGCTTTGGAACTGGGCGGCACGGTAACGGCCGAACACGGCGTCGGCATCGGTAAGCGGCAATACATGAGGCAAGAACATGGCCAGGCGTTATCCGTCATGCGCGCTATTAAACGCACGTTGGATCCTAACTACATTCTCAATCCGGGGAAGATATTTGAATAAGCTGGCCGAATCATTCGCCGAAGATCTGATTTTTCCTAAGCCAACAACGTTTGCGTTCTACGCAATCTCAGTAGATCCAAAATCTGCCACGAATTGCACAAATTTCACGAATTAAGAACGTGTTTTTCGTGTAATTCGTGGCATTCGTGGCGAAAATCTTGATCTACTGAATCTACAACCTGTGTCAGAAATATGCGCTGACCAAGTAAATTGACTGGAGGTACATAACAACTCGTGACTGAAAGCAAACTGACAACAATGGCCGAAGCCATCGCCCGCTTTGTGCCGGACGGCAGCGAGGCAGCATTGGGCACAGCGCAAGAAACGATGATCCCCTTTGCCGCCGGGCATGAGATCATACGCCAGCAAAAACGGAACTTGACGCTGGTTGGCCCCATTTCCGACATGCTGTTCGACCAGATGATTGGCGCGGGTTGCGCACGCCGGGTTCGAGCCGCCTGGGTGGGCAATGTCATCACTGGCTCCGGCTATAATTTCCGCCGGGCGGTGGAAAGCGGCGCATTGGAAATGGAAGACCATTCCAATCTCACCATTTCCATGGCTTTGCGGGCCGGGGCAATGGGCGTGCCCTTTATGCCGGCACGTACCGCGCTGGGCAGCGATTTGTACCGCACCAACAAAAGCCTGATAGAGATGACCTGCCCATTCACCGGAGATAAATTGACGGCCGTGGCCGCCATCACCCCCGACATCGCCATCATCCATGCTCAACGAGCCGATGAAACCGGCGCCGCTCATTTTTGGGGCAATCTGGGCATCAGCCGCGAGGCGTGTCTGGCCAGCCGCCGCGTCATCATCACCGCTGAAGAGATTGTGCCGTCAGCGGTCATACGCAGCGACCCCAACCGGGTGATCATGCCTGCCTTCAAGGTGGCGGCCGTCGTCCACGCTCCCTGGGGGGCGCATCCCTCGCCCGTCCCCGGCTATTACAACCGGGATCACGACGCTTTCCTCGACTACCAGGCCCGCAGCCGCACGCCGGCAGCGTTTGCGGCATGGCTGGCGGATTGGGTGACGTCGGTTCACACCAGTCAGGATTATTTGGCCCGGCTGGGCCAGGAACGGGTCAAAGCATTGCGAATTCAGCATCACGCATTGGCACAGGCGGTGGATTATGGCTACTAAACAGTATACCCAATCCCAATTGATGGTGACGGCCGCCGCCCGCGAAATTGAGGATGGGGACGTGGTTTTTGTGGGAATGCGCCTGCCGTTGCTCGGTTTCCAATTGGCCAAGATGACGCACGCACCAAATGCAGTGGGAATTTATGAACTGGGGATTTTACGGGATACTGCCGTGCCCGAACCCATCCTGACCATGGGCGACCTGCCCACCCTTTATCAAGCGCAATGGCTGGCCGATACTGCCGATCTGATGGGGTTGCTGCAACAAGGGCTGGTAGACGTCAGTTTCATCGGCGGGGCGCAGGTAGACCGCTTCGGCAACCTGAACACCAGCTACATCGGCGACGCCACAGCGCCTGCCACCCGCCTGCCGGGCAGCGGCGGCGCTTGCGACCTGGCCAGCCTGGCTAAACGGCACACCATCATCATGTCCCACCAAAAACGCCGCTTTGTGCCCAAAGTGGATTACATCACCTCGCCTGGTTATGGCGATGGCGGCCGTTGGCGGCGGAGAGTGGGATTGCCCCGTGGCGGGCCGACGGCCGTCATCACCACCCTGGGCATCCTCCGTTTCGACCCAGACAGCAAGGAAATGGTGTTGGCCGCCACCCATCCTGGCGTCACCATCGCCGATATTCAGGCCAATACCGGCTGGCCGCTTAAGATCGCTGCACATGTCACCCAAACGCCGCCGCCCACCCCGGCCGAAATTGATATGCTCCAGCAATTCGATCCGCACGGTTTTTGGACTGGCAATTAAGGGCTGGTTCATAAACGAAAAACGAAATGGATGCATTTCAAATGAGTTGAGAAGTAGCCGCGGTATCCCTACCGCGCAGGCGCAAACGCGGTAAGAAACCGCGGCTACAATTGAAATGAAACACACCCAAACAAAATGCCTTTCCAATACGGCATTTCGTTTTACGTTTTTCGCTTTACGGCATCCCCCTAAAACTTTGAAAAGCTATCAAAATTGCCTAAAAATTGGCGTTGACATCTATCAAAAATGCAGTATACTGAACGTGTCGCGCTTTTTTGACGATATGTGGTAAAAACGGAGCATGTTAACATGAAAGATAAGGTGTTCACAAGATGGCAGGGGCAGCCCCTAAATGAGGTTTTGTACGAATGCCGCGAACTGCTGGAAGATATGGAATACCCCACAGTCCGCAAATGGCGAGAGGGTGGCGGCAAGGTAGTCGGCCATTTTCAGGTTTATTTCCCCGAAGAGATCGCTCATGCGGCCGGGATGCTGCCCTTTAAGGTGCGCGGCGCCCCGCTTGAGGCGACGCAAGCCACTTCCCGCTTTGGCTCATACCTCTGTTCGATTCTCAAAACTTCTTTAGAACTGGCGCTCAGCGGCAAAGTGGAATTGGATATGTTCGTCACCCACCCCATTTGCGACGCCGCGCGAAACCTGGGCGCTATTTGGGGGCGCAACCTTTCTTACCCTTGCCAGATTCTTTACCTGCCCCAAAACGCAAATTCATCCCATTCCATTCAATACTTGCATGATGAATATAGTCGCCTGAAACAAGAGGTCGAAGCTGTTGCCGGCCGAAGAATCAGCGATGATGATCTGCGCCGCTCGCTTGAGGTCTTCAATGAAAACCGGGCGCTTCTCCGTCGTTTGTACGCCCTGAAGCGGGAAAAGCCGTGGCTGATTTCGGCCGATGAAGCTTACGTTTTGCTGGCCGTTGGCGGTTTCATCCCCCGCGAAGAGCATAATGAAATGCTGGCCTACACATTACCGTTGATTGAGAGCCGTCAGGCCAAACAACAAGACAAAATTCGGATTGTGTTTGAAGGTGGCTTTTGCGAGCAGCCGCCGCTCGATTTTATTCGCATGATGGGTCGCTCCGCTTATGTGGTTGATGATGATTTTCTAATTGGCTTGCGCTGGATTTTGGATGATGTGCCCGTCGATGGAACCCCCTTACTGAATCTGGCTGAAGCTTACCTGGAAAACTCATCTTACAGCCCAGTGCAGCATGATTTGCGCAAGCCAAAAGAAAAAATGTTGTTGGGGCGGATCGAACAGGCCAAGGCTGATGCGGTGGTAGTGACGGCCGCCAAGATGTGTGAGCCGGGTCTGGAAGAACAGGTGGCTTATACTCGCACCTTAGACACAGAAGGCATTCCCTACTTTGTCAGCGAGTTTGAGGAAAACATGACCAGTTTTGACCACTTGGAAATCCAACTGGAAACGTTTGTGGAGAATTTGCTGTTCAATTAAAAGGTGACTGTCAGACATCCGATTTCTTGGAGAAATCAGATGTCTTGCAAGAGGCAAAATAATGAGCAAAACAAAACTTGACGATGGCATTGTAGGGCGGGGCAACCGGGATGGCGCGCAATTATTTCGGGAATGGTTTAACAGTTTAGGAGACGTAGCCGAAGCCGGCGGCGATGCGGCTTATGTGTTTGTGATGGGCAGTATGGCAGAGGTGTTGCGCGCTTTTGATCTGCCCACTGTTTTCCCGGAGATTAACTCGCTGCAAACGGCCGTGCGCCGGGTGGCCCATGAATACCTCGACGAAGCCGAAGATTACGGCTACTCCCCCGATATTTGCGGCTATGTCAAAGCGGACGTAGCCACCCAACTACGCAACGGCCAGCACCCGATGGGCCGCATTCCCAAACCGACCATCGCCGTGCTCACCAACGCCTGCAACACCTACATTAAATGGGCGGAAATTTGGGAACGGATGTATGAAATCCCCATTTTCACCCTGGACGTTCCGGGAACCCGCACCGCCGGCGCCCAAACGTGGCAGGGAAACGCCGGTTTTGAAAATGACCGGCGCTACGTCGAGGTACAAATCCAAGAACTGATCGCTCAATGTGAAGAACTGACCGGAACCAAACTTGATATTGACAAATTACGCGAGGTGCTGGGTCATGCCAACACCATGAATCGCGGTTGGAAACAGGCGTTGGATTTGAATATGAGTCGGCCGTCCGTGTTCAACGCTTTGACGGACGGCACCGTTTATCTGGGCGTGACCAACGGGTTCAAGGGCACGGCCGTCGGCGCCAATTATTTCAATGAACTGGTTGAAGAAATGGAATACAAGGCAGAGCATGGCATCGGCACCATCACCGACGAAAAGCACCGGCTCATCTTTGTGGGCGTGCCTTGCTATCCAATTTTCCGCCGCTTCAACGAGATGTTCACCGAATGGGGCGGCACCTTCGTCAACTCCACCTACCTCTGGTTCGCTTCCGGCGGCACCAATCGCGGCTTTGAGTATGATGTCAATCATCCCCTGAAAAGCCTGGCCGAAGGGGTGCTGATCAGCGTCCGCGATGCCATGGACAGCATGTTCTACCAGGATCAAATTCTGGTGGATATGATTGATGAATTCGATGTAGATGGCATCGTCTACCACCCGATTAAGAGCTGCCGCACCGTATCCACCGGTCTGGCTGACAATCGCCGCGCCGTGATGGCCAGCCGCGACATCCCCACCCTGTTCATTGAATCGGACATGATGGATCGACGGGTAGTTTCGGAAGCGCAGTTGAAGAATCGGATTGACGCCTTTTTCGAGGGTTTGGAGTCGCGGAAACAGAAAGCGGCAATAGCGGGATAGTTTAGTGTTCAGTATTCAGTATTCAGTAATCAGACTGTTCACTGAATACTGACCACTGTTTACTACCTGGAGGTAAACATGGCATATGCAGCCGGCGTGGACGTTGGTTCCACACAAACTAAAGCGGTGATTATCAATGAAGATGGGGAAATCGTCAGCCGCTCCTTGACAGACACGGGAGCCAATGTGGTGCAAGCCGCCGAGAAGTCTTATCAGATGGCGTTGGAAAATGGCAGCCTGGAAGAACGGGAAGTGGAATATGTGATTGGGACGGGATACGGCCGTTACCGGGTTACATTCGGCAATACCCAGGTCACAGAAATTAGCTGCCACGCGCGCGGCGCGGCCCACATGTTCCCCAACACCCGCACCGTGCTCGACATGGGCGGCCAAGACACCAAAGCCATTCGCATCACCGACAGCGGTGAAATTTTCGATTTCTGCATGAACGACAAGTGCGCCGCCGGAACCGGGCGCTTCCTGGGCGCGGCTTCCGCTGCCCTGGATATTCCGCTGCCTGACCTGGGAAGCACAGCATTAAAGGCCGAACGCCCGGTGCGCATCAGCACCACCTGCACCGTCTTCGCCGAATCCGAAGTGCTGTCCTGGTTAGGCAAAGGCAAGAAAATCGAAGATATTTTGTGGGGCGTCCATCAATCCATCGCCTCCCGCTCCACCGGCTTGCTGCGGCGGGTAGGCATTGAAGACGAAGTCACATTCACTGGCGGGGTAGCCAAGAACATCGGCATGATCAAAGCGCTGGAAGAAAGCACGGGCAAGAAGCTGAATGTCAGTGAGGATTCCCACTACATGGGCGCTCTGGGCGCGGCATTGTTTGCTATGGATCACATCCTGTCCAGCCGCGCCCCATCAGACGTTGTGGAGGAAATAGCATGACCTATACCGCAGGAATTGACGTTGGCTCAACCTACACCAAAGCGCTCATCTTGAACGAATCCCATGAAATTTTGGGCCGGGGCATCCTCAACACCGGCTTCAAATTAGAAAAGGCGGCTGAACAGGCGCTTAACCTGGCGCTGAAAGAGGCTGGGATGGATAAAGAAGATGTCAGTTACATCGTCGCCACCGGCTTTGGCCGCCATCAGGTCACTTTCAGAGATGTGAATGTGACCGACCTCACCGCCAGCTCTCATGGGGCCAGCCACCTATTCCCCAACACGCGCACCATTTTGGATGTGGGTGGACAAACCATGAAAGCGCTGCGGCTGGGCGACAACCGGATGGTTAAATCGTTTCGGCTCAATGACAAATGCGCCGCCGGTACGGGGGCGTTTTTGGAGAAAACGGCCCGGTATATGGGATACTCCACGGAAGAGATTGGGCCGCTGGCGGCGACGTCCAAAGACATCGTGCCCATTTCTGGCGTTTG
Source organism: Chloroflexota bacterium (assembly GCA_024277135.1). Taxonomy (GTDB): domain Bacteria; phylum Chloroflexota; class Anaerolineae; order Promineifilales; family Promineifilaceae; genus JAJRVV01. The sequence goes on from JAJRVV010000180.1 coordinate 36,237, forward strand.
CGCCGTGTTTGCCGAGTCGGAGGTGATCAATCACCTGTCGTTGGGCGCTTCTCCGGCCGACATCATGCACGGCGCCATTGACTCCCTCGTGGGCCGCTCAATTCAATTGATGAAACGAGTGCGTATGGAACCAGAATTCACGCTCATCGGCGGGATTTTGCGTTTTGAAACGATGTCCCGGGTGATTGAGGAACAGTTAAAGGCGGAAGTGAATGTACCGGCGGGGGATATGGTGCAATTTACGACAGCGTTAGGAGCGGCCGTGCTGGGTCATCGCCGGTTAGCCAAACTGCGTCAAGAAAAAGCAGTTGCTTAAATATGTCTAATTTTGAGGTTGATGTACACGGCCGTACCGATCAATGCGATCCGCCCGAAGTGGGTCGGGTTGAAATTCCGCTGTTGCCCAACCTCGAATTTGCGCCAGACCCAACGCTGGCAGCCGAGGGGTGGCAGCGTCGCTTCATGGCCGACCCCAGACAAGTCGAAGAAGCCACCCGCCTGTATGCAAAACTTGGCTTTGAAATCCGCATAGAAGAAATACAAGCATCAGAATTAAGCGAATTATGCGGTAGTTGCCGGCTGGCAACCTGTCGCGCCTATGTCACCCTTTACACCCGGAAAAAATGAGCCTGATCCCAAGTTTATGACAAAACAAGCGCCATTCAAGCTGGCGGATAACATTGGCGATTCCGATTCCGCGCCAATCCGCACCCAATTCCTCATCTTCACCCTGTTTGGCGATTACGTCATGGAACGCGGTGGCGGAATTTGGACGAGCGACTTGCTTTATCTAATGGATCAGCTGGGAATCAGCGAACGAGCCGTCCGCTCCACTCTGTCGCGGATGGCTCGAAAAAAGTGGCTTACTTCTCGCCGGGAAGGGCGTCTCAGTCAATATTCGCTCACCGCGCGAGGGCAAGCATTGCTGGAAGAAGGCGGTCAGCGAATTTTTGAATCCCCTTTCACCCAATGGGATGGCAACTGGCATCTGGTGTTATATTCATTGCCCGAAAAAAGACGGGCGGCGCGGCATACATTGCGGACGCAGCTCACCTGGCTGGGATTGGGGCGGCTGGCGGCCGGCGCCTGGATTTCTCCTCATAACCGAGAAAAGGAATTGGCCGGTATTTTTTCCGACCTCAAAATCAGCGGACATGTAGAAATGTTTTGCGGCCAATATCAAGGCTTCAAAACAGCCAGGCAACTGGTGCGGCGCTGTTGGGACCTAGATGATCTGGCTGATCATTACCGGGATTTTATCGTCCGTTATGAAGATGAGTACCGGGAATGTTGTGAAAACCACCGGCAGGGACGGCCGTTAGACCCCCAATTTTGCTTCATCCGCCGCTTCTGGCTTACGCATGAATTCCAGGGCATTCCGCTCAAAGACCCCAACCTGCCGCCCGAATTACTGCCATCCAACTGGATAGGCCATGCCGGACGCACCTTGTTTACCAACTACCGCCAGCTGCTGGGAACCTACGCCAATCAATTCGTGGACAATGTGTTAGAAAATCAACACAGCAGTTAACGGCTTAGACCTGCGAGGTTTCAGAAACCTCGCAGGTCTTTATGACAACGATCAAAAAGGAGATCAAATAGATAGGGGAGAAATTATGGACGTTCTTACTGACCAACAAACCGAATTTGAAGAGATATTTTATGAAAAAAAGAATTGGGTAGCCCGGATCACGATCAATCGGCCCTACAATTATAATGCCTACAGCACCAACTGCCTGGAAGAGTTGGCCACCGCCTTCCGCCAGGCCAGTTTTGATGATGAGGTGGCCGTCATCGTCTACACGGGGTCCGGCGACCGCGCCTTCTGCACCGGCGGCGACGTGAAGGAGTACCAGGAGCGTTACACCCGCTCGCCTCACGATTATTGGAAATACATGAAGCTGTTCGGCGCTTACATCGAAAGCATCGTCAACAGCGGCAAACCGGTCATCGCCCGGCTGAATGGAATGGCGGTTGGCGGCGGCAACGAATCACAAATGGCCTGTGACCTGGCCATCATCGCCGAACATGCCTGGATCGGCCAGGTGGGCAGCGGCGTGGGCAGCGTAGCCGCCGGCGGCGCCACCCAATGGCTGCCCATCACCGTGGGCGACCGGCGGGCGCGCTATATTCTGATGACCAATCGCCGCATCCCGGCCTATCAGTCGCTCGAATGGGGCTTGGTGAATGAGGTGGCGCCCTCGGTCAAAAAGGATGGGGAATTCATCGTCAAGGCCACGCCGGAGCAGATTAAGCTGGCGCAAAAAGGGAAAGACGGCTACAGCATTGATCTGGCGATGCTGGACGAGGCCACCGAAAAATTGGCCCAGGAATTAGTGGACAAATTTGCCGAGTGCATCCGTTACACGAAAGAACAGACGAATTTCTGGAAGAATTTAGCCTGGCATAACACAATCGGCCATGCCCGTGATTGGCTCTCCATTCATTACAGTTCCTGGGAACCGATGGAAGGGATGGCGGCGTTTGTAGAAAAACGGCCGCCCAACTACCGCCTGCTCCGTCAACGCGCCGCTGAAGGCAAAAGCAGCGAGTTCATTTGGGGACCGTACACACAGACCTGCCCCAACTGCGAAGCGAAAAACATTCCAGAATATTTTGAATTTTGCGGCGCCTGCGGAACGGCGTTAAGCGGGACAGAGTGAGATGACCGACCCATTTGTTTCTTACGGAATTGAAGACGGGATCGCCACGCTGACGCTGAACCGGCCGCCGGTCAACGTCATCCATATTCCTACGCTAGAACAATTGGAGACGGCGCTGGCGGAGTTGGCGCAGAACATGGCCGCGTGCGTTCTCGTTCTGCGGGCCGAGGGCAAGATGTTCTCCGCCGGGGTGGATGTGGCCGACCACACGCCGGACAAAGTGGGCCAGATGATTCCCTTGTTTGACCGGGTATGCGCCGCTCTGGCCGATTTCCCCACGCCGACGATTGCGGCCGTTCATGGGCATGCCCTCGGCGGCGGCTGCGAACTGGTCATCTGCTGTGACCTGGCGGTGATGGCGGAAAAGGCCAAGATCGGCCAACCGGAAATTCAACTGGCAGTCGTCGCCCCCATCGCCGCGCTGCGCCTGCCCACCCTGGTGGGCTACCGGGCGGCGGCGGATTTGATGTTCAGCGGCCGAAATTTGACGGCCGTGGAAGCGGCCCACATGGGTCTGGTGAACGCTGTCGTTCCCACAGAACAAGTGGATGAATGGGTGGCGGCTAAAGCGGCCCAACTGGCCGGGTTGAGCCGGGCGGCGATGGTGATATGCAAACGGGCGTTGAAGATGGGAGACGGCCGTTGGGCAGACGTATTGCCGGAGATGGAACGCATCTACCTGGAAGAGTTGATGGCGACGGCGGATGCGGCAGAAGGGCTGGCGGCGTTCATGGAAAAGCGGCGGCCCGTATGGAGTCACCAGTGAACAGTATTCAGTAATCAGTAATCAGTGGACAGTAGTTGACTGAACACTGAACACTGAACAGGAGGAGCAATGCAAAATTCACGCGGATTGACGTTTGACGAGTTTAACATTGGCGATTGTTATGAGTCACAAGGCCGCACCATCACCGAAGCGGACGTGGTGGCGTTTGCCGGGTTGTCTGGCGATTTTAACCCGCTGCATACCGACGCCGCCTTTGCCGCCTCCACCCCTTTTGGTGAACGTATCGCCCATGGCATGTTAGTGATGGCCATCGCCACCGGCATGGCGAATTGGACGGGTATTTTTGAAGGCACCACCATCGCCCTGATGGAGCAGTTGATTCGGTATCGGGGCGCTGTCAAATTTGGGGACACCGTTCACTTACAGCTAGAAGTTTTGACCAAGAAAGAATCCTCCAAACCAGACAAAGGTGTGGTTAAGTTTGCCGCCCGGATGCTGAATCAGGATGCGGGGTTGGTGGTGGATAGTGAGTGGACGTTGTTGATGAAAAGAAATGAATAATGAATTGTGAATAATGAATTGTGAATTGTTAACGGAAGATATGCACAATTCGCGATTGACCATTCACGATTCACAATTTTCGGAGGGATAGTGATGTTACTTGAAAATAAAGTGGCTTTGATAACTGGCGCGGGACAGGGCATTGGCCGAGCCACGGCCGTTCGTTTTGCCCAAGATGGCGCCAAACTGGTGATTGCTGATGTAGATGAAGCAGGGCTGGCAGAAACGAAAGCAGCCTGCGGCGATGTTGAAGTGACTGTAGTCGTCGGCAGTGTGGCCGCGCGCGATGACGCGCAAAAGATGGTGGATGCGGCGGTGGCTGGATACGGCCGTCTCGACATCCTCATCAACAATGCCGGCATCACCCGCGATGGCCTGACCGCCCGCATTAAAGATGGCGAACCCCGCTTCATGTCCGATGAGAAATGGGACGCCGTGTTGGAAGTGAACCTGAAAGGAACCTGGCTCTGTTCCCAGATCGCTTCGATTCCGATGATACGGCAGAAATACGGCCGTATCGTCAACACCGCCTCCGTCAGCGCCCTGGGCAATTTTGGGCAGGCCAACTACGCCGCTTCCAAAGCGGGCGTCATCGGCGTCACCAAAACCCTGGCCCTGGAATGGGCGCGCTATGGCATCGCCGTCAACGCGGTGGCTCCGGGCGGGACTAAAACGCGCATGACCGCCGCCATCCCGGAAGCGATCATGGGCGGACTGCTCAAGAAAATTCCATACAGGCGTTTAGCCGAACCGAAAGAGATTGCGGCCGTTCACGCCTTCCTGGCCTCCGACGAAGCCTCCTACATCACCGGTCAGGTCATCTTTGCCGACGGCGGCCAGACAACAGGCGCGTAGTCCAGTATTCAGTTAGCAGTATTCAGTTAGCAGTTTTAAGCAACCAACTCTGAATACTGAATACCGATTACTGAATACTGAAAAGGAAAGCAAATGGCTCTTAAAAAAACGCACATCCCCTACGGCGGCTACTGGAGCACGCCGTTCGTCAAATGGCAGGGCAAATTTGCCAATCTGCACCCGGTCAAATTTGCGGCCGACATCACCCGGCAAGCCCTGGCGGAGCGCAACATCAACCCGGAAACGTTCACCGGCCTTTATTTTGGCATGACAGTTCCGGCCAAACATTCCTTTTATGGCGCGCCCTGGCTGGCGGGCATGATTGGCGCCGGCGACATCACCGGCCCCACCTTTTCCCAGGCTTGCGCCACCTCAGCCCGCGTCATCGGCAGCGCCGCCTATGCGGTGGAATCGGGCGATGAAGACGCCATCCTCTGCGTCACCACCGACCGCACTTCCAACGGCCCGCACATGCTCTATCCTAATCCAATGGCCCCAGGCGGCCGCGGCGACGCCGAAGATTGGGTGTGGGACAATTTCAACCGGGACCCGTTGGCGAAAAACAGCATGTTGCAAACGGCCGAAAACGTGGCCAGGGAGCATGGCATCTCCACCGAAGAACAACATACGGCCGTCCTCATCCGTCACGCCCAATACCACCAAGCCCTGGCCGATGACGCCGCTTTCCACAAACGGTACATGGTGACGCCGGTCGAGGTCAATCCCAGCGGACGCAAAGTGGTGGCCACAGTCACAGACGACGAAGGCATCTTCCCCACCACCGCCGAAGGGCTGGCCCGTCTCAAGCCGGTAATGCGCGATGGAACCGTCACCTTTGGCGGACAGACCTTCCCCGCCGATGGCAACGCCGGCATGATCGTCACCAGCCGGGAAAAAGCGCGGGAATTAAGCCGCAACCCGAACATCGAAATCAAACTGCTGGCCTTTGCCGAAGGGCGGGCCAAGAAGGGATTCATGCCCATGGCCAACGGCCCGGCCGTCCGTCGCGTCTTGGAGCGGGCCGGCGTCGCGCTGGCCGACATCAAAGCCATCAAAACCCACAACCCGTTCGCCGTCAACGACTGCTTCCTGAGCCAAGAGTTCGGTATCCCCCTGGAAGGGATGAACAACTACGGCTCGTCGCTCATCTGGGGACATCCCCAAGGGCCGACGGGGATGCGGTTGATCATGGAGATGATTGAGGAATTGGCAGAACTGGGCGGTGGTTATGGCCTGTTTACAGGGTGTGCGGCGGGTGATACGGCCGCGGCAGTCGTCTTGGAGGTTCAAAGTAATTGACATTGTTAATTGTTAACTCGAGTGTTGTGAATTTAGATTTGACAAATCAAATCAAGTATGCATTGCACAGATATAGTGTTTTAATGGCATAGAAATGCAGCTAATGATGTAAAAGTGTTGCGAAAATGATTGTCTAATGCCGAAAATTGTCCG
>JAJRVV010000181.1 GCA_024277135.1 Chloroflexota bacterium
CGGACAATTTTCGGCATTAGACAATCATTTTCGCAACACTTTTACATCATTAGCTGCATTTCTATGCCATTAAAACACTATATCTGTGCAATGCATACTTGATTTGATTTGTCAAATCTAAATTCACAACACTCGAGTTAATTGCCAATTGTGAATGGTCAATTGTCAATTGTTAATGGCTCATGGCTGACAACGAGGACATCATCGAAGAACTAAAACAAAAACGGGCGCAGGCGCAGTTGGGCGGCGGGCGGAAGCGGATTGAGGCACAGCACGCCAAAGGGAAGCTGACCGCCCGCGAGCGCATTGCTTTGCTGCTGGACGAAGGCACGTTCCAGGAGATTGATAGCTGGATCACCCATCGCCATACTGATTTTGACATGGATAGGAGGCGGTTCCCTGGCGATAGTGTGGTGACGGGGTTTGGTAAGATAGACGGCCGTACCGTCTGCGTCTTTGCCCAGGATTTCACCGTCCTCGGCGGCTCCTTCTCTGAAGTGCAGGGGCAGAAAATCGGCAAACTGATGGACATGGCGCTGGAGTCCGGCGTCCCCGTCATCGGCCTCAACGACTCCGTCGGCGCCCGCATCCAGGAAGGGGTGTACAGTTTGGCCGCCTACTCCGAACTGTTCTGGCGCAACACCCAGGCCAGCGGCGTCATCCCCCAGATCAGCGTCATGCTCGGCCCCTGCGCCGGCGGTTCCGTCTACTCGCCCGCCCTCACCGACTTCATCATCATGACGCGGGGAAGCAGCCACATGTTCATCACCGGCCCGGAAGTGATCAAAACCGTCACCCGCGAAGAGGTGGACATGGAGACGCTGGGCGGGGCGGCGGCGCACAGCCAGACCAGCGGCGTGGCCCATTTTGCCGCCGACGACGAAGAAGCGGCGCTGGCGCTGACCCGGCAGTTGCTCAGCTATCTGCCCAACAACAACGCCGAACCGGCCCCAGTCGTGCCCCCCACCGACGACCCCTGGCGCATGGACAAAGCCCTGAACACCGTCGTCCCTACCGATCCGGGACAATCTTATGACATGCACACCATCATCGAGCGCGTGTTTGATTTGGGCAGCTTCCTGGAAGTACACGCGGCATTTGCCCAAAATGCCATCGTCGGTTTTGCCCGGCTGCATGGGCAATCAGTCGGCGTGGTGGCCCAACAGCCGGACGTGCTGGCCGGGGTGATTGACATCAACGCCTCCGACAAAATCGCCCGTTTCATCCGCATTTGCGACGCTTACAATGTGCCCATCGTCACTTTTATTGACTCGCCCGGTTTCATGCCGGGATTGGCGCAAGAACATGGCGGCATCATCCGGCATGGGGCCAAAATCGTCTACGCCTACTCGGAAGCGACGGTGCCCAAGCTGGCGGTGGTGACGCGCAAGGCGTATGGCGGCGCGTATATTGTGATGAGCAGCAAGTACATCCGCACCGACCTGGTCTTTGCCTGGCCCACGGCCGAAATCGCGGTCATGGGCGCGGAGGGGGCGGTGAATGTGTTGTATCGCAAGCAGTTGAAGGATGCGGCTAACCCGGAGGCGGCGCGGGCGGAATTGGCAGCCCAGTTTCGGCAGAAGTTCTCCAAACCTTACGCCCCGGCGGCCAGCGGCCACGTGGACGACATCATCATCCCGGCAGAAACCCGCCCCCGCCTGATTGCGGCGCTGGAGCTTTTGCGGGACAAGAAGGCGTCGCTGCCGCGCAAGAAGCATGGGATTATGCCGGTTTGAGACCCTAAGGGTTTGAAGAAAACCCTTAGGGTCTCCATTGGAAATTCATGTCTGAACTGCTCGTACAAGGTCTGGAAATCAGCGTTTTGGGGATGGGGCTGACGTTTGCCGCGCTGGGATTGCTAATCCTGGCGATGGTATTGTTGGAACGGCTGTTTCGGGAGGGAGATGAGGAGAAGGTGGGGAGTACGGCCGTCTCCCTCCCACCAGAACCCATTGAAGAGGAAATCGCCGCCGCCATCGCCGCCGCCATCACCCATTGGCAGGCCGAGGAGACGGCCGTGCTGGGCGCGAATCTGCAAAAACCACACAGCCCCTGGTGGCGCGCACATGGAAGCGAACTATGAGCCAAAAGCGACAACTCCATCTGACGATTAACGGAAACAGCTACCTGGTGGAAGTGGCCGATTTGCACGCCTCGCCGCTGGTGGTGAAGGTAAACGGAAAGGCGTACACGGTAGTGGTGAATGAACAATCAACAGTCAACAGTCAACAGTCAACAATCAACGACGAACCATTCACAATTCACCATTCACAATTCACAATTCACAATTCCATAACCGCCCCCATGCCGGGCAACATCATCCGCATCGCCGTCAAGCCGGGGGATCGGGTCAGCGTGGGGCAGGTGTTGTGCTATCTGGAGGCGATGAAGATGGAAAACGGGATTCGCTCCCCGCGAGATGGGGTGATTGAGCGGGTGGTTGTGGGGGAGGGGACGGCCGTCGCTCATGGTGACACCCTTTTCACATACAAATAGATTCACCCATAACAAGCCGTAAAACGGAAACCTATGCGCAGAATGCCCCAACCCATCCCATATCAAGGGAGCAAACGGAACATCGCCCGGCAAATCCTGGCCTTCTTCCCCGGTGGCGTGGAGACGCTGATTGAACCCTTTGCGGGGTCTGCGGCCGTTTCTGTTGCCGCCGCCTATTCCCAAAAAGCTAAAAATTTCTATCTGAACGATCTAAACAAGCCCTTGATGGATTTACTGGAAATCATCATCAACCATCCTCGCCAGATCGCCGACGAGTATGAAAAGTTGTGGCAGGCGCAGCTTGGTCAGGAACGAACCTATTACGATTTTATACGAGACGAATTTAACAAAACCCACCGACCTGATTACTTCCTCTATTTACTGGCTCGTTGTGTCAAAGCCTCCGCGCGCTATAACAGCAGCGGCGATTTCAACCAAAGCCCAGACAACAGACGTAGAGGACGGCGACCAGAAAGCATGCGCCAGGAAATTCTCGCCGTTTCCCGACTACTGCGCGGCAAAACAACCATCGCGCGCGACAATTACACAGAAGTTTTGAACCTGCTATCTGAATCGGACCTGGTTTATTTGGATCCACCCTACCAGGGAACGTCCCAAAACAGAGATTCACGCTATCTCAGCGGCCTTAATTCAGATGAGCTAATCAATTTTCTGGACACGCTGAACAAACGTCAAGCATCATTTATCCTCAGCTACGATGGGCGCACCGGGGAGAAAAGGCACGGCATAGAACTACCAACAAGTTTGAACCTGTACTGGTTGGAAATTCACGCGGGCAGATCTAGCCAATCTACACTTTTAGGCGGCAAAGATGAGACTTATGAATCCTTGTATTTATCCCCTGCTCTGACTCGGCGACTAGAAGCGACGCATGACAACATCTCCAAGATGGCATATGCGGGAAAATTACGTCGCGGCGCGCCGCCCAAGCAACTCGAACTCGGTATTGTATGACCAGCAAACAAGAATGGCCTGAAGAGTTTCTGGATAAGCTGCAATCTGTCACCAGCAAACGCGCCCGGATTGTGATTGATCACATTTTAGAGCATGGCTACATCACAACTGAAGAGTTGGAAAAGAGCTATGGCTATAGCTATCCCCCCAGAGCCGCCCGCGATGTTCGTGAACATGGGATTCCCCTAGAAACATTCAGGGTAAGATCATCCGACGGCCGTAGCATTGCCGCTTATAGGTTTGGAATTGTCGCAGATATACGCAACGGCATGCTGGGGGGAAGAAAAGTTTTCCCAAAGGATCTCAAAGAAAACCTCTGTTCAAAACAGGAAGGCAAATGCGCTGTTTGTGCCGGCCAGTTTGAACAACTCTATTTGCAAATCGATCGTAGAATTCCCTACGAAATAGCCGGCGATGATGATCATCTAAACAGAGACATTCATGATTATCTGCTCTTATGCGCCGCTTGCAATCGAGCCAAATCATGGTCATGTGAACATTGCCCCAATTGGCGCACAAAATCCCCTAAAATTTGCGCGCAATGTTACTGGGCTTATCCTCAAGATTACATTAATATCGCCCTGCGTGAGGTAAGACGCACTGACATTCTTTGGGGCGAAGGAGAAATCCAAATCTATAACACACTCAAGGAGTCCGCGCGAAAAGCGGATTTTGCCGTTCCCGATTATGTGAAACAAATCGTCAAAGAACATTTTAAAGACCAGGAAAGCCAACATTAGATGGCTCTTTCAAATATACCCCTATGATCAACCTCGACTCCCTCCTCGCTCTCTTCCAAGCCCCGGCCGCCCTCACCTGGCAGATGGTCGTCATGCTCCTCGTCGGCGGCCTGCTCATCTACCTGGGCGTGGCCAGAGAATACGAACCGGTGCTGCTCATCCCCATCGGCTTTGGCGCCATCCTGACCAACCTGCCCCTCACCGGCATCGCCGGCCCGGAAGGGTTCCTGGGGATTTTGTATGAGGCCGGCGTTCTAACTGAGCTATTCCCTCTGCTCGTCTTCATCGGCGTGGGGGCGATGACCGACTTCGGCCCGCTACTGGAGAACCCCAAAATGGCGCTGCTGGGCGCGGCCGGGCAGTTCGGCATCTTCGGCACGCTGATGCTGGCCCTGGCCCTGGGCTTCGACCTCAACGAATCTGCTTCCATCGGCATCATCGGCGCCATTGACGGCCCCACCGCCATTTTCGTCTCCGCCAAGCTGGCTCCCCACCTGCTCGGCCCCATCGCCGTCGCCGCCTACAGCTACATGTCGCTGGTTCCCATCATCCAGCCGCCGGTGATGCGCCTGCTCACCACCGACGCCGAGCGTAAAGTGCGCATGCCCTACAGCCAACGGCGCATTTCCAAAACCACCCGCGTCCTCTTTCCCATCGTCGTCACCATCATCGTCTCCCTCATCGCCCCGGCCGCCTCGCCGCTCATCGCCACCCTCATGTTCGGCAACCTGCTGCGGGAGTCCGGTGTGGTGCAAAGGTTGAGCGACGCCGCCCAAAATGAGATCGCCAACGTCACCACCATTTTTTTGGGGCTGGCGATTGGCAGCACCATGACCGGAGCCGCTTTTTTGAAAGTGGATACGCTGCTCATCCTGGGGGTGGGCTTGCTGGCCTTTGTGCTGGACACGGCCGGAGGCGTTCTGTTCGGCAAATTACTTTATCGGCTGTCGAATAAGCAGTTTAACCCGCTCATCGGCGCGGCCGGCATCAGCGCCTTTCCCATGTCGGCGCGGATTGTGCAGCGGGTGGGGCAGGAGTATGATTTCCAGAATTTCTTGCTGATGCACGCCATGGGAGCCAACACCGCCGGGCAGTTGGGCAGCGTCATCGCCGGCAGCGTGGTGCTGACCATTTTGCTTAGTTTAGGATGATAAGGTGAACAGCGCCCCATCACCCTGTCAAGATATGACAAACATCACCCAATTTTGATGCTTTTCGGAACCCGCGTTTAGCCAAAAGCATTGTACAGTTTTGGGGGAACCGGCAGCCAGTCTGCCGACTCTTCAAGTTCAAGCACCCAAACAGTTGAAACAGTTTATCTCACCGCCGCTCAGGATTGGCGCACGGCCGTGTCCTGGGTGAGATAACCGCTCGTCATTTCCATCTCACGGAGGATCGAAGTATGAGTTCCGAAACCACCTACCGCAATATCAGCCGCATCGCCCGCGTCAACCAGGAGCCGGTTCCATACCGGAAACGCCCGGTGGCGGAGCGCGTCCACGATTTCGACGAAATCGTCATGGGCTACGACGACATATTAGCTATGGCCGAAGCCGCCCGCTGTATGCAATGCCCCGAACCGCAAGCCTGCACCCTCAACTGTCCGGCGGGCAACGATGTACCCGAAGCCGTCTGGCTGGCCAGCCAGGGCGAATTCGTCGAAGCGGCCAAAGTTTTCGCCCGCACCAGTCCCTTGCCCGAAGTGTGCGGCCGGGTTTGCCCCAATCTGTGCCAGGAAGGGTGCGTGTTGGGCCGACGCACCAGCGCCATCTCCATCGGCAAATTAGAAGCGTTCGTGGCCGACAAAGCGCGACAGGTCGGCGCCCTCAAAATAGAAGTTTCCGACATAAAAACGGGCAAACGAGTGGCCGTGGTTGGTTCTGGGCCGGCGGGCATCACCGTAGCTGAGGATTTGATCAAATTGGGCCACGACGTGACCGTTTATGAGGCGTGGCCGTAAGCTGGCGGCGTGCTGGTGTATGGCATCCCCAATTTCAAGCTGGAAAAACAGGTGGTGCAGCACAAAATCCGCGACCTGGAAGAAGCGGGCGTCCGGTTCATCACCAACACCCGCATCGGCCAGGATGTGATGATGGCCGACTTGCAGGCGGAATTTGACGCCATTTTCCTGGGCACGGGCGCCGGGGTCGAAGCCACCATGGACATTCCCGGCGAAAAGCTGGATGGCATTTACACTTCTACCGACTATTTGGTGCGGGCCAATGTGCCGGAAGCGATGAAACCGGCGGACAAGAAGGGGCCGCCGAAAATTGGCAAACGAGTGGCGGTGATCGGCGGCGGCGACACGGCCGTAGACTGCGCCCGTTCTTCCATCCGCCTGGGCGCGGAACAGGTGAATATCGTTTACCGGCGCACGGAAAAAGAAATGCCGGGCAACAAGACGGAACGGGCCATTTGCGTGGAAGAAGGCACAGACATCAAGTACCTCCATGCGCCGGTCGAGTACATTGGCGATGAGAACGGCCGTGTCAAAGGCATGAAAGTGATCCGCATGGAGTTGGGCGAACCGGACGCCAGCGGCCGTCGCCGCCCGGTTCCGGTGGAAGGCTCTGAAGAAATTTGGGGCGTGGATACCGTCATTTTGGCCGTCGGTTACTGGCCCGATCCCTTGCTGGGCCAGAAAACAGAGAACCTGGGTACGCACAAATGGGGCTTGATTGTGACGGATTAAGCGGTGGGCGCAACCACATTGCCCGGCATCTTTGCCGCCGGTGACAATGTGCATGGCCCCGACTTGGTCATCACGGCCGTTGCCACCGCGCACACCGCCGCCCAAAACATGCACGCCTACCTCAACGGCGCCCAAATTCCTTTAGCGAAACCACCGGAACGACGTAAACGAAAGTAACGGCCGTTTCCGTCTGGTCAATTCATACTTCGGTTTGGGGTGGGCGTAGCGGCGCCCGCCCCCTCCTTATTCCCAAAGTTGTACCGAAACCAAAAAGGCCGCATCAATGGTGATGCGGCCTTTTCCTCTTCCCCGAAAGAGCCTCAAAGACTCATTCAAGCATTTTCAACGAATTGCCAGTTCAGTTTCCTTGTCAAATAGATGCATCCGGCTCATATCCATCACCAGACCAACCTTGTTGCCAATACGGGCCGAGGTGCGGGTGTCCACCGTAGCCACCAAGGAATTCTTGCCCACGCTCATGTACAAATGCAACTCATGACCCAACAACTCCACCAACTCCACCGTTCCCTCTACCGGAGCGGCGGCGATGCTGGGCGGCGCGTATTCAGGCGCATGGATATGCTCAGGACGCAAGCCGAAAATGACCTGCTTGCCGGCATATCCCTGGTATGCACCCTTTATTTCATCGGGAATCTGAACCCGGAAATCACCTGTATCCAGAATGAGTTTATTTTCTTCGCTGACCATCGTGGCGTCAAAGAAATTCATGCTGGGGCTGCCGATGAAACCGGCCACAAATACATTTAGCGGATTGCCGTACAGGTTCAGCGGCGTGTCAATTTGCTGCAAAACACCATCGCTCAATACGGCAATCCGGTCGCCCATCGTCATCGCTTCCACCTGATCGTGGGTGACGTAAATGAAGGTCGTGCCCAACCGCTTGTGCAGTTTGGTGATTTCAGCGCGAGCCGAAACGCGCAGTTTGGCGTCCAGGTTGGATAATGGCTCATCCATCAAGAAAACAGATGGTTCGCGGACGATGGCGCGGCCGACGGCCACCCGCTGCCGTTGGCCGCCGGACAACGCTTTGGGTTTTCGATCTAGAAAATTGGTGAGACCTAATGTTTCCGCAGCCTCTTTCACCCGGCGCTCAATTTCCGCTTTGGGCGTTTTACGCAATTTGAGGCCAAAAGCCATGTTGTCATACACTGACATGTGGGGATAAAGGGCGTAAGATTGAAAGACCATAGCAATATCGCGGTCTTTGGGCGGCACATCATTGACCACCCGGCCGCCGATGAGGATTTCGCCTTCGGTGATCTCTTCCAACCCGGCCAACATGCGCAGGCTGGTGGATTTACCGCAACCGGAAGGGCCGACAAAAACGACAAATTCTTTGTCTGCCACTTCCATGTTGAGATCGGTGATCACTTCAACATCCCCAAATCGCTTAAAAACTTTTTTGTAGGTTACACTCGCCATTGAAATTCTCCTTTGTCTATTTCCCCGAAAATTCCAAGTTTCCGGGGAAATATGGCTAGTAGAAACAAAACTATACTGGTTGACCGGCAGTGCGTCAAAAGATTGTCTAATTGCGTGGTGATAGGCGGCGGCTATTTGATCAGGCCGTCAAGACGGGCTAAATCCAGAATGCTGTCGGGCAGGTCGGCGGGCAGGTAGTTAGTGTAGCCGTTGATCCAGTTGGCGGCGGTTTGATGATTGACGGCCAGAATGCGGCTGATGCCGCGCAAGCTGACGCCTTCCAGATGGAGATGCAAAGCGTGCAGCCGGATATCTTGGTCGTAGCCGTGATCTTTGGGCTGGGGGGTGTAGCGACAGGCGCACAGCTTACACCGGTATCGCTGGCTGCCGGCGGGAGTACGGCCGTCTTTGATTTGCCGATTGGTTTGGCGGCACTTAGGGCAAATGGGCATAGGCCTACAGAATGGTGAGCAGCACGGCGATGATGAACAAGCCGAGGGAGATGAGGGCGATGGCGCGGTTGGCCCGCAGCGCCTGCACGAATTCTCGTTCGGGCGACTCGTCGTCTTCGTCGGACGGCCGTCTGGCCAACCCCATCAACACCTGCCGAAATGCCTGCACGGAGGACGGCCGTTTGTCCGGGTGCATCTCTACCGCCCAATCAATTGCCTCAGCCACATGCCGATGAATGGCCGGATTGATTTTACGCAACGGCCGTAAAGCGCGGGGATTGAGAAAACGGGCTTTGGCGTCCGGCGGCGGGAAGTTGGTGAGCAAATGATAAAAGGTGGCTCCCAACGCATAAATGTCGGTACGCAAATCAGTATGACCGCTATCGCCGCCATACTGCTCCAACGGCGTGTACAGCGCCGTCCCCCGCCCCTGCACCACCGTGATGGTGCGGGCGTCATCGCGGGCCATCACCTTCACCAATCCGAAATCCACCAGCTTGATCCGGTTATCAGGCGTCAGCTTGATGTTGGATGGCTTGATGTCGCGGTGCAAAACGACCGGGTCTTGCCGGTGCAGGTAAGACAACGCATCCATGATTTGCGCCGCCCAGGAAAGCACCAATTCCTCACTCAACGGGCCATCCTCCGCATCCAAAATTTGTTTCAGGTCTTGGCCGGGCACGAAATCCATCACCAGGTAATCACGGCCGTTCTCCGAGAAAAAGTCGGAAACTTTAGGCAGATTGGGATGATCCAATTGGGCTAAAATGCTGGCTTCCTGCAAAAACTGACGCTGCGCCTGCGCCTGCATTTCCGCCGAAAGCGAAGGATCGGGCTGCACTTCCTTGATGGCGCAAAGCCGCCCCGGCAGACGCAAATCCTCCGCCCGGTATACGCTGCCCATACCCCCCTGCCCAACAATGTTGGTCAGACGGTAACGTTCACGTAAAATAGTATCAACCTTGTGTGATGGTAACATAATGATTCGACAACCAGATTTTTGATAAACATATTATAATCTACTTAGCGATAAATACCCGTTTCGACAAAATTAAACAGTGCAATCAATAACCAGAAGCTTGAGGGAAATGTTATGAATGAAAAACCGGTCTTGATCGTGCGTGAAGGGCAATTAACCGGCCAACGGTGGACGATTGAAAATGACGTATTTGTCATCGGGCGCGGGAACGATTGCCAGATCATCCTTCCCGAACGGCAGGTTTCCCGACATCATGTGAAAATTTTACAGCGAGATGGCGGCTATGTGCTGCAAGACCTGGGCAGCAAAAACGGCACGCACATCAATGGCGTCAAAATCCAGGGCGCCGTCCCCTTGCAAGATGGGGATGAGATTCAAATTGCGCTGGCCGTCAAACTGGTTTTTGTGGGCAGCGACGCCACGCTGCCGCTCACATTCGATCCGCCCACGCTGCAAGGCGACCTGGTGATTGATGAAGCCCAACGCGCCGTCTTCATCAAAGAGGAAGAGATGTCGCCGCCGCTGTCTCTGGCTCAATTCCGGTTGCTGCAACTGCTGTATGACGCCAAGGGGGCGGTATGCAGCCGAGATGATATTGTGGATGTGGTCTGGCCGGAAACGGGCGGGCTAGGCGTTTCTGAGCAGGCCATTGACGCCCTGGTGCGCCGTCTGCGCGACCGGCTTTCGGAAGTGGATGAGCATAATTATATTGTGACGGTGCGGGGGCACGGTTTCCGGTTGGATAACGAACCGCATTAAAGTTAGAAATCCGATTGCAGGCAGAAATCGGATTTCTTCGTTCTAAAGCCGCGCTTGGATCATCTCTTTCAGTTCGGCGATACGGCCGTCCATCTCCACCTGTCCCGCCGATTTCAACTCCGTCTGCAACCCATCCAGCATTTTCACCAGATCAGGCGTCAGCATCGCTTGGTTTTCAGTTAACGCCTGCTCTTGCGCCTCCGGGTTGCCCGCTTCCAGCAGTTGGTTGATCAGCCGCACTTCCGGCGGGATTTGTTGATCCACCTGTTTCATAATCAGGCTGTGAATTTGGCTCAACGCCTGCAATCCCTGGGTGTCGCCGGCTTGGTCGGCTTCAGCGGTGCGGGAGGCCAGCAGGTACATGAAGGCGTCATCGAACCGCTGCATGTTGGCGCGCACGGCCGTTTCCTTGTCCGGCGCCTCTTTCAACAAATTCAGCAGTTCCTCCGCCCGCCCCAAAATTTTGCGCGACTCCGCTTGCATCCGATCAAACATCTGCAACAGCCGCTCCCGGATGCCGATCAGCCTTTGCGCCGCCGCCAATTCCTGCTTTTGTTCCAACTTTTCGATTTCGGCCGTCAATTGGGCGAATAACTCATACCGCACCGCCTGCTGACCGGCCGCCGCCAGCGCATCCACAATTTTGTCATCTTCCCGGTTCGCCAAAATGTGTTTGAGCAGCAAATCAACGCTGAGTCCGCCCTGTTTTTTGGCGTCCCGGTTGAATTTGTGCAGGGCGATTTGCCGTTTTTCTACTTCCCGGCCAACGGCCGTTTCCGTCATCAATTTCGCTCGTAAATTCGTCAGTTTAACGAGTTGGGCGTTGTCCTGGAGTTGAGCGGCCGTGTCCACGTAAGATTGCAGCATGGCAAAAAATGTCTCGTCAATCTCGCCAGCCCGTTCCTGGAGCAGGTAATCCGCCACATCTTTGTCGGCCGTCGCCAGCGTATTGAGCAGTTCCGC
>JAJRVV010000182.1 GCA_024277135.1 Chloroflexota bacterium
GCTCATCGCCTCTCCACGGTGCGTAATGCGGATCGGATTTTGGTGTTGGAGCAGGGGGAGTTGGTTGAAGACGGCCGTCACGAGGAACTGGTGGCGGCTGGCGGCATCTACGCGGCGCTGTGGCGGGTGCAGACGGGGGAGCGGGAAGCGGGAAGCGGCGAGCGAGGAGCGAGATGATTCATTTGCGGTCGGTGACCATCCCCCCGATTCCGGAACGAGTGGCAGCGACATTTCCCTTCAGCCTGACGGCCGTCCAAACTCTGCCCGAACTCCCCTTCACCGCGCCGGTGACGTTTTGGGTGGGCGAAAATGGCTCCGGCAAATCCACCCTGCTGGAAGCGTTAGCCTACGCCGCCGGTTCCATTGTGGTGGGCGGCGAAGAGTTGAACCGGGATCCGACGTTGACGGCCGTGCGCCAGTTGGGCGACCATTTCAAACTCACCTGGAACCGGAAGACGCGCAAAGGGTTCTTCCTCCGAGCCGAGGATTTTTTTGGCTACGTCAAGCGGTTGGCGCAGATGCGGCAGGCGTTGGAAGCGGACTTGAAGCGGGTGGATGAGGAGTATGCGGGCCGGTCGGATTATGCCAAAGGGTTGGCGAAGATGGCGTCCGGCCGGGAATTGGGGGCGATGCGGGGGCAGTACGGCCGTGATCTCAACGACTTCTCACACGGCGAAAGCTTTTTGGAACTGTTCCAATCACGCATGAAGTCAGGCGGTTTGTACCTGTTGGACGAGCCGGAAGTGCCGCTCTCCCCATCCCGCCAACTCACCTTCATCTCCCTGCTCAAGTACATGGTCGAGCAAGATTGCCAGTTCATCATCGCTACCCATTCCCCCATTTTGATGGCCTTCCCCGGCGCTGAAATTTGGAGCATGGACGAACGGCCGCCGGCCCCGGCAGCCTATGACGATCTGGAACACGTGCAAATTACCCGCAGCTTCCTCAACGACCCCGACCAATTCCTGCGCTACTTGTAGCGAGACCGCTGCGGCCTATGCTGTCGATTTCATTGTGATAGGCATACGCCTAAGCGCGTCGTATTCGTAAACCTCGCGGTGTGGCTACCGCGATAGCGCCTGTCAACTGGGCCAAATCCACTTGCGCCAGAACCATTTTTAGTAAATTGAGAATAGGGCGTATGCCATCTTCGTCTGGACGTAGTAACAGGACGCCGGCATGGCTGCCGGGTGGATAGATGCGAATGTCGCCAAAGCCTTTGTCAGCAGTCAGCAAAAATTGCTGGTCGGCCTGAATAGTTTGCCACAAGGAATCATCTTTCCAGCCGCCCATACCCTGGCTAACTACCGTGCTGGCTTCGTAATTTCTCTCTTGTAACCAGATGGCGGCAATGGGTGGGATGTCTTCATCAACTTTAATGTGCATCACTTAACTGGCAAATGGCAAGAGCAATTCTTGCCGCATGACATCGGCGGCGTAGGCCAACGCTGCCTGAACCTTGACCGTGGTCAATTGTGGATAAGCGGCGATCACTTCATCCGGCGTCATGCCGTCCGCCAGACTGCCGACGATGGCGGTCACTGGAATGCGCGTCCCCTTAATGCAAGGATCGCCATGATGCAAATCAGGATCGATAATGATATGCTTTTTCCAATTCGTCCGGCTCATCAGTTTGCTCCAATCATGAAAATGTGGATATGTGAGCCTATTGTAACACAGCATCTCCGGAGTTGTTTTCAGGAGTCATAACTGTGATAGAATCCGCTCCCTATGTGCGAACTTTCAATCATCATCGTCAACTACAACACGCGCGACTTGCTGGATGATTGCCTGGAATCCCTGTATGCGGCGGAACGGCCGTCCGGCGGCATGGAGATCATCGTGGTGGACAACGCTTCCGGCGATGGCAGCCAGGCGATGGCGCGGCAAAAGTATCCCGACGCGCGCCTCATCGCCAGCCAGGAGAATTTGGGGTTTGCCAGAGCCAATAACCGGGGCGCGGCCGTTGCCCAGGGCCAATACCTCCTCTTCCTCAACTCCGACACCAAGGTGGAACCCCGCGCCCTGGTGGAGCCGCTCGGCTATCTGAAAGCCCATCCCCAAACCGGAGCCATCACCGTCCACCTGGTTTACCCGGACGGCCGCCGCGATCCGGACAATCATCGCGGCTTTCCCACCCCCTGGAACTCCTTGTGCCATTTTTCCGGCCTGGGGCGGCTGTTTCCGCGCAGCCCTCGGCTGAATGGGTACTTTCAGGCGTATCGGGATTTTTCGCAGACGCACGCCATTGATGTGATCGCCGGATCGTTTATGATGATGCCGGCGGCCGTCTGCCGGGAACTGGGCGGCTGGGACGAGACCTACTTTTTCTACGGCGAGGACATTGATTTATGCTACCGTCTGCGGCAGGCGGGGTATGTCATCATCTACTACCCTCATGTGCGCGTGCTGCATTACAAAGGGGCCAGCTCTGGTTTACGCAAAGAGTCGGCTGAAATCGCCCGGCCGCCGAAAGCGACGCGGGTGAAGGTGGCGAAGGAGTCGGTGCGAGCCATGCGTCTCTTTTATGAGAAGTTTTACAGCCAGAAGTACCCGCGCTGGCTGACGGCGTTGGTGCTGGCAGGGATTGAGCTGCGCGGCTGGTTCCGGGTGGTGAAGCATCAATTGCGCTAACAAGCGAATCCTCCCGGAGGTTCCGAACCTCCGGGAGGATGAAGTTGTCTGCGAAGTTCCCTTTTTCTACGAGAATGTTTCGGGAATTGCAATTCCCGAAACAGGGAAGTAAATAATGGACGGTTACTTAGCCTAAATTTCGCACCTTTCCAATCGAATAGAAAGAGGAAAAACATACCAATCTTGCTGGCCGCATCGCGTTAATCCGTTTCCTGGTCAGTCAGGCTTACCTGACA
>JAJRVV010000183.1 GCA_024277135.1 Chloroflexota bacterium
TCACGCCCGGCATCGGCGGCAACTTCAAAGCGATCCAACAAGTCAGCGACCTGTCCCTGGCCGCTCTCAGCGACAGCATAGACGCCTTGTGGCAGCTCTCCTTCCTGGAAACTGGCGAACCGGCCGGGCTGAACCAGATGCGCTATTACCTCCACCCCTTAACCCAACATTTCATCCTGTCCGGCATCGTTCAAATTTTATGAGCTATCCATGCAAACATTAACCGACCGCCGCAACTACTTTCAGGAAACTGCCAGACGATTTGCCCAATACTGGATTGAATATATCGAAATAAATCAAACCGCTTATGATCGGCTCGGCTTAGATGAAAACCACATCTGGTCGGCTATGCAAATCGCTTCCGAACAAGAAATGCGTCAAACATTCATCAGAGGCAGTAGAGCAATGCACAGTTACTTATTGGTCAAAGGAGAGTATGAGACAGATAAGCGTAATTTACAAAAAGCGTTGCAAGCCATTGATATTAATGGTACTCACAATGAAGAAATGACAATTTTGTATTGTCTTGCTGGGATATCAGAAAGATTGGGCGAGTATGATCAGGCTGAAGCTTATGCTCATAGAGGGTTGCTTCTGGCAACTAACTGGCAACACAGCCGCGGCAAGGTCGATTTTTGGGAAGTTGTAAGTGGCGTTGCTATCCGGCGTGGCGATTATGATAGAGCAGAATCGCTTATCCGTCAGGCGTTGCCGGTTGCCCGTGAATTAGGTGATTTGGCTCGACTGCTTGCCGTGTTACAGAATTTAGCTGTTGTTGTCAGCAAACGGAATGCAATTGAAGCTGTTCCAATTTATCAGGAAGGATTGGAAGCAGCCCGTCAATTGGGAGATCAATCTAAAATTATACAGTTTTTGTCTAACTTGGGGAGTAACGCATTTCATCGCGGAGAATTTTCTCAGGCTGACGCTTATTTTGAAGAGGCATTACATACCGCGCGTGAAATTAGTCATCGGGAGCGCATTTGCACCTTGACACAAAATTTAGGCGCTATGGCGTTACGGCGTGGCGAGTTGGATGTGGCTGAACAAAAACTGCTGGAAGCGGAAAAGATAGCGCGGGAAATTGGGGAGCAAGATCGATTGAGCTATATTTTGCACAATTTAGGTGTTTTGGAGTCGCAACGCGGCCGTTTTGAGGCCGCGGACACTTATTTGAATGAGGCTTTGGCGATTGTTCGAGGAATGGGACAACGTCATCGTGTTGCAGCTGTATTATCTGTCATGGGAACAAGCACCAGAGAACGATTCGATCATGCTTGCGCCGAAAAATTATTATCGGAAAGCCTCGATTTGTCTCGTCAATTGAACGACGTGTGGATGATTGTCTCTGTTTCCGTGGAGTTAGGTCATCTTTACCTTCAGATGGAACAATTGGATGTGGCGTCGGTAAATTATGACAGAGTGATTTCACTGACCAAGCAACATCCTATCAAAGATCAGACGGCTGAGGCTCACTTTGGTTTGGCTCAAATAGCGTTAGCTCAAGGGGATAAAACAGACGCAATTCGATTGGCCCAGGAAAGCCTGACGGCGCTGGAGGCCATGAAGCATCGTAAAACAAACGAGGTTGCTAATTGGCTGGAACGCTTGATGAATGTAGAAAATAGCGCCGCCTAATTTTGTATCAGCAGCTTTTAATCTCAGTAGATCAAGATTTTCGCCACGAATGCCACGAATTACACGAAAAACACGTTCTTAATTCGTGAAATTTGTGCAATTCGTGGCAGATTTTGGGTCTACTGAGTTTGTCGGAAAAAGAAAATTCAGCCACGAATTAACACGAATTAGGTTGTGTTTTCCGTGAATATCCGTGTTAATCAGTGGCAAAATATCCATAGTCTGGACTTTCCCGACAGCCTGCTAGCGCCGGCTTCAGCTAGTTTTGTCCGCCGCTATGCCGGTTGGGACGTGCAAGGCCGGGAACAGATGAATCTGTTTAACCCGGCGCGGCCGTGCGTGAAGCTCATCTCCAGACCGGCTTTGCCGACTACTTGCTGTTTGTCGGAGGCAAGGCGTTGGGGGTCACTTTAACCACTCGTGCCGCTTGCATGAAGAATATTTATTCCAGTAGCATTTATTTTCTCACGGTAATGCAAAGTCAACTTTTTTGCCGCGACTGTTAAACTCTAGTTGATCCATTTGGGAACATTGAACACCGCCTTCATCCCTCATCCTTTGGAAACACCATCGCCTGCGAGACCCCCGTCACCGCATCCCACACATCCCCCATGCTGTCGGCCAGGGCCACGGGGCGGCCGAGCTGGTTGGCGATGGTTTGGGGGGCGATGTCGTCCAGCGAGATGCGGTTGGGGTGGTCGAAGGTGACGCGGGGCAGGACGACCAGATCGCCCAAGTCCGCCTGTTCCAGATGGGCCAGGATATCGCCGGCCATGAGCAGCCCGGCGGCGGTGATACTCTCTCCCAAGACCTGATTGGCGACGGCTTCGACGGCGACGTCCACCCCCGTCATTTGGGCAAAGGTGGCGGCCGTTTCTCGCAACACCGGCGCAAACATCCGCCCCGTCACCAACGTCACCCGTTCACAATTGACAATTGACGATTCACAATTCACAATTTCCGCTTTCACCCCTTCCCATTCATCCAAAAATTGCCGCGCCAGCCCCAGCCCGTTTTCTTGCAACTGTTGGCCGTCGTATGCGGAGATGGGGGGAAACGGCCGTCCCGATTTGAGAAACCACTCATCCGTCGGGTAGACCCAGGCCACGCCAAACTGCTCCCGGTAGTGGCTCTGCCAGACCGCCAGATCATCCAGCATCGCCGCCGCTTCGGCCGGGGTGTGGGGGCGCATCCCGTATTTGTGGTGACTAGTGAGGCCAACGGGAACGATGCTGATGGATTGGACGGCGGGCCAGAGGGATTCCAGGTCGCGCAGGGATTGTAGCAGGTGACGGCCGTCGTTGAAACCGGACACGATCACCAACTGCGTGTGCATCTCGATGCTCCAATCCGCCAATTGCCGTAGTTGGGGCAGGATGTCTGGCGCGGTGGGATTGCGCAGAAACTGGCGGCGCAGCTCCCCATCCGTCACATGCACCGAAACGTACAGCGGCGACAAGCGCATGGTTTGGATGCGCTGCCAATCATGATCGCTCAAATTGGTCAGCGTCACGTAATGGCCGAACAGGAAGGAGTAGCGGTAATCGTCATCCTTGATGTAAAGCGCGCGCCGGAAGCGGGGCGCCATTTGCAGCACAAAGCAAAAGCCGCACAAGTTATTGCAGCGGCGGATGTCAATGTCGAAGGTGGGATGTGTAAATGTCAGGCCCAGCGATTGATCGTAGGCTCGTTCCGCTTCGTATAGAAACATCTCGCCATCCCGCCGGATTAGCAGTTCCAGCGACTCTTCCGCCCCATAAAATTGGACGTCAATCACATCCTGCACTTGGTTGTCGTTGATTGCCAGCAGTTCATCCCCCGCTTGCAGGCCGATTTCGGCGGCGACGCTGTCCGGCTCGATGCCGGTGATTTTGCCGCCGGAGAAGGTCGTGGGGTCGAGTTCCAGGAAAAGGGACATGGAGAGTTATGAATTGTGAATTGTGGATTGTGAATCGTGAATTGTGAATTGTTTTTCGTTGATCAACTGCAGGATTTGGTTGAGGATGTCGGTGATGGAACGGCCGGTGGTGTCAATGGTGACGGCGTCGGCGTCGGGGTGTAGGGGGGAATGTTGGCGGCTGCTGTCGAATTGGTCGCGCCGTTCCACGTCGGCCAGGATGGCGTCGAAGCTGCTCTCATGTCCCTGTTGCTGCCGATCCAGCCAGCGGCGGCGGGCGCGTTCTTTGGCGGAGGCGGTGATGTACAGTTTGAGGGGGGCGTCGGGCAGCACCACCGTGCCGATGTCGCGGCCCACCATCACCACCCGCCCTTTGTCGCCGAACAATCGCTGTTGGCGCACCAGTTCTTGGCGCACGCCGGCGTAAGAGCTGACGAGGGAGACATGGGTGTCGACGGCCGGGGAACGGAGCGTCCAGGTAGCGTCTTGCCCATCAATTTGGACGGTGTACAGACGGCCGTCCGCCTCATCCTGGGGCGGGGTGATGCCGATTTGGGTGGCGTGGGTGAGTTGGGTGACGGCCGTCTCGTCGGTCACCGGCACATCTTGCTGCAAAGCGGCCAAAGTCACCGCCCGGTACATGCAGCCGGTGTCTAAAAATAGATAACCTAACTTCTGGGCCAACAGACGGCCGATGGTGGATTTGCCGGATGCGGCTGGGCCGTCAATGGCGATAACGTCAATTAAAACAGGAGAATCCAAACTTAACGTTTCCTTTTTTTGGTTGATTTGGTTGTCGAACGTTGGTGGGGTTTGGGGGATGGAGATGACGGCCGTCCGCTTCCCCCTGTTTTCGGCCTTCGTCGCGATTTTGTCGACTTTTGTCTGCGGGCATCAGGTGATTTTTCGCCTTTCTGGCGGGAGATTTTGCGCAGCGCGGCGATTTCGCTGTTTGTCAGATGCCGCCATTCACCTACGCCCAAATTGCCCAGGGAGATGGGGCCGATGCGCTGCCGCACTAGACTCCGCACCGGATAGCCCAGGATGTTAGCCACGCGCCGGATTTGCCGCTTGCGTCCTTCGCGCATGATGATTTCCAGAAAGGTGAAATCTTTGCCCTTGCGCAGCGCCTTGATGTCGGCCGGGACTGTTTTGCGTTCGTCTAGCCAGACGCCGTCCCGCCACTGCTGCAAGATGTGGGGCGGGACATTGCCGGAGACGGTGACGTGGTACATTTTGCGATGGCCGTAGCGGGGATGGGTTAGTTTATGCGCCAGATCGCCATCGTTGGTCATCAGCATCAAGCCGGTACTCTGCTTGTCCAGGCGGCCTACCGGGTAGAGATGGCCGGGCAATGGAACCAGGTCGCGGACGGTTTTGCGCCCTTCGCCCAGTTCATCCTCCAGCGAGGAGAGGACGCCTTTGGGCTTGTGCAGGGCGATGTAGATGAAGTTGTGCGCTTTGATGCGGATGGGCTGTCCATCCACCGCGATTTTGTCTTGGGCCGGGTCGGCTTTGTCGCCCAGTCTGGCGGCGCGGCCGTTGAGTTGGACACGGCCGTTGGCGATAATTTCTTCACAACGGCGGCGGGAGCCAAATCCGGCCCGTGATAATAATTTTTGCAAGCGTTCTTCCATAGTTATTTGGGTTGCTTTACGCGAATAAATTCGCGGCAACATTTGCAAAACCGACCTTCGTCGGTTGGTTCTCGGTCGGCGTAGGCCGACTTTGCAAACGCAGCAGCGGTTTTAACCGCCGTTCTGTTCTCATATCACTCTTCTTCTTCGGCTAACGGCGGCAGCAAATCTAGCGTGGACA
>JAJRVV010000184.1 GCA_024277135.1 Chloroflexota bacterium
AATAGTCCCAAAATCTCGCCTGGGATGGTAGAATTACGACATGACATTAGACATTCCACCCGAAAAAATGGCCGAATACCGGGAAGGGGCGCGCCGCCGCGAAGCCGCCCGCCAGGCCAAACTGGATGAACAGTTTGAACAGGCGTGGGCAATCGCCCGGCAAGGCGCTGACATTTTGCGCGACCAGTTTCAGGCGGAGAAGGTCGTCGTTTTCGGCTCGCTGACCGACCGCAGCCGCTTCCACGAACGCTCCGACATTGATCTGGCCGCC
Organism: Chloroflexota bacterium; assembly: GCA_024277135.1. GTDB lineage: Bacteria > Chloroflexota > Anaerolineae > Promineifilales > Promineifilaceae > JAJRVV01. The sequence goes on from JAJRVV010000184.1 coordinate 272, forward strand.
TGGGGCATTCCAGAACGGGAATACCTGCGGGCGTTGGGCGAGGTGATGGATTTGTCGCCGGAATTTTTGGTTGATCTGGTACGGGTGGAAGAAGCGTATGAACATATTCGCAAAACTGTTGAGTCTCAAGGGGTGGCGATATGAACGAAGCATACAACTCATTGGCTTCTCGACTAGAACAAACATTAGTTGACCTGGAGCGTGTGATAGCTCGCGTTGAAATGCAGATGAAAAAAGCCCTGACGACAGATGATGATGCGTATTTGGATGCGGCAGCTTTGAATTTGCATGGATTTTATGCCGGAGTGGAACGCGCTTTTGAGGATATTGCCCAAACTATGGAGCAATCGCTTCCTACTGGTTCCCGCTGGCATCAAAACTTATTGCTGCAAATGGGCGCGGAGATTCCCGGTAAACGGCCGTCTGTCATTTCCCGCTCCACCCGTGACTGTCTGGATGAGTATCGTCAATTCCGCCATGTGGTACGGAATGTATACACGTTCAATTTGCGCGGTTCACGGTTGAAGGAGTTGGCGCAAGGGGTGGGGGCGTGTTTTACGGCCGTTTCCACCGACCTCTCTCACTTCATCCAATTTTTACGCCAGCTTGGGGACGCATGACGACGGCCGTTGCCGACAAAACCCCATCCGCCTGGCCGCCACGAATTGTCGTTTGTGTGGGCACGGCCGTCCTCCGCGACGACAAAATTTTACTCATCCGTCAGGCCAAAGGGACATCGCTGGCGGGACGGTGGAGCATTCCCTGGGGCGTGGTGGAGCCGGGCGAGACGCCGGATGAGGCGGCGCTGCGGGAGACGTTGGAGGAGGGGGGCGTTACGGCCGTTATCACCGGCCTCCTCGGTTATCAAAACTTCGCCTGGGAGAACATGACCGCCCTCATCTACCTGTGCCGCCATCTGTCCGGCGAACCGCACGATGACGGCGGACAAGAAACAGACGCCGCCGCCTACCTCTCCCTAGCCGACATGGAGGCGCTGACTGAACCGATTGAACCCTGGTGTGCCTGGCTGGTCAAGCGCGTCCTGCGTGGCGATTATCATCTGATCCCAACAGAACCTGACAATCCACAGCGCCCCAAAACAGCCTTCTTCTAAATTGCATGGACGATTTGACCGACGTTTTTGATGACCTGAAACAAGGCCCGTTGCGGATGCTGGAGCCGTTAGAACAGGCGATTTTTTGCCAGCGGGTGGAGCAATTTTGGGATGACGCGCTACGGCCGTTAACCCTCCTCTACGCCTGTCACCCCCACTTCCCCACCTGGCTGTCCCGCTTTCTCCACCTCACCGCCCGCGCCTACGCCGACCGCGCTCTCGACCTGCGCCTGCTCGACCTGCGACGGCTCAACCAGCCCGACTGGTTCCAGCAGTCGCGCATGATCGGCTACGTCGCCTACGCCGACCGCTTCTCGCCGGACGGGACGTTGACAGGCGTCGCCGCCAAAATCCCCTACCTCAAAGAACTGGGCGTCACCTACCTGCACCTGATGCCCCTGCTCCAGCCCCGCCCCGGCGCTAATGACGGCGGCTACGCCGTGAGCGACTACCGGCAGGTGCGGGCTGATTTGGGGACGATGGCTGATTTGGCCGCGCTGGCCGCCCAACTGCGCCAAAATGACATCAGCCTGTGCATTGACCTGGTCTGCAACCACACCGCCAAAGAGCATGAGTGGGCGCAACAAGCGCTGGCCGGCGATCCCGACTACCAGGCTTACTACCACACCTTCCCCGACCGGACCCTGCCCGACCAGTATGAGCAGACCGTCCGCGAAATTTTTCCCGAATTTAAGCCGGGCAATTTCACCTACTACCAGCCGATGAACCGCTGGGTGTGGACGACGTTTAACGAGTACCAGTGGGATTTGAATTACGCCAATCCGGCCGTCTTCGCCGAGATGCTGGACATCATGCTCTATCTGGCCAACCAGGGGGTGGAGGCGCTGCGGCTGGATGCGGTGGCCTTCATGTGGAAGCGGCTGGGGACGGACTGCGAGAACCAGCCGGAAGTACACGCCATCTTGCAGGCGTTCCGCGCCCTCAGCCGCATGGCCGCGCCCGGCTTGCTGCTCAAGGCGGAAGCGATTGTGCCGCCGCCGCAGTTGGTTCCCTACCTGGGCCAGGGGCGGGCGGCCAACAAGGAGTGCGAAGCAGCCTACCACAACGTCTTCATGGTGATGTTGTGGAGCGCGCTGGCGGAGCGCAAGGTGGCCTTGATGACGCACGCTCTGCAGCAGATACCGGCCATCCCCGCCAACACCTCCTGGCTCACCTATGCCCGCTGCCACGATGACATCGGCTGGGCGGTGACGGAGGCGGACGCGGCGGCGGTGGGGCTGAACGGCTACCTGCACCGCGCGTTTTTGAGTGATTTTTACAGCGGGCGGTTTGAGGGCACGTTTGCGCGGGGGGCGACGTTCCAATTTAATCCCAAGAACAACGACCGGCGCATCAGCGGTTCGCAGGCTTCGCTGGCGGGGTTGGAACTGGCGTTGGAGATGGGGGATTCGCAAGGGGTTGGCCTCGCCATCCGCCGCATCCTCCTCCTGCACAGCATGATCTTGGCCTTTGGCGGCATTCCCCTCCTCTACATGGGCGATGAAATCGGCCTGCTGAATGACCCTAGCTATCTGGATGATCCCGATCTGGCGCACGACAATCGCTGGCTGCACCGGCAGTTTATGGATTGGAAAGCGGCGGCGCGGCGGCATGACCCGGACACTGTCGAGGGGCGGATTTTTACAGGGCTGCAAAAGTTGATCCGGGCAAGGAAGGCGGCGTTTGCTTTGCACGGCCGTGCCCGCAGTTACCCCGTCTGGACGCACAATGAGCGGGTGTTTGGCCTGATCCGAGAGAGCGCGCACGGCCGTATGCTCATCCTGGCAAATTTCAGTGAGTGGGGACAGGTGGTTTCGCGGCGGCGGCTGGATGAAATGGGATTTAGCGGGGCGTTGGTGGAGAAGGTGGACGGCCGTGCCTTCGACCCCTATTCCGACATTTACCTGGAACCGTATCAAGCCATGTGGCTGGAGAAAGTGTGATAAAATCAAGACATGGCAACCCAAACACTTGCACACGATCTTCCATCTTCTACCGCCTGGTTATTCCCGGAATATGCGTTCGACCAGATGAACACGCGCGATTACGCCAATGTGATCATCGAACGAACCCTGGATCGCGGTTCCTGGGAGCAAATTCGCTGGCTATTTGGCAGATATGACCGGCAGGAGATCAGCAATTGGGTGCGCCAGTATGGATATCGGCGATTAAACGAACGCGCATTTCATTATTGGCGCTGGCTGCTGGGCATAACTGAATATCGCGTGCCGCCCTGGGAACAAGCGAATGACATCTGAAGCAGCCAATACCGATTTGCATTGGAACGCCATGGCTCCGAAAACACGCCGGGCGTTCGATCTCCTGGCGTCGCTGCCAATCCCAGATGAATTTTATCTGGCTGGCGGCACTGCTTTGGCGCTGCAAATTGGACATCGCATCTCTCGCGATCTCGATTTTTTCTCATCTCAAAACCAGCTTGGCGCAGCAGAACGAGCTGCGTTGATCCACAAATTACAGAGCCTTGATGACATTGAAGTAAAACTTGAAACTGAAAGCCAACTCTATGCCGTTATCCAGGATGTAGAAATCAGTTTTATCTACCAACCCCACCCGCTGCTTTTACCATTGCTTAATGTGTCAGGCATTCATTTAGCACAACCGACAGACATTGGCTTGATGAAGTTGGCGGCGGTCAAAGATCGGGGAACCCGACGCGATTTTGTGGATTTGTACTGCCTTAAACACATCGTCCCGTTCTCAAAGCTGTTTGAACTTTTGCCAGATAAATACCATGATAGGCTTGATTTCAGTCTGCACCTGGCCTATGCGCTGTGCTATTTTGAAGATGCTGAAGCCGATCCGCAACCGTTGAATATGATACAAGAGGTCGATTGGGAAGCAGTTAAAGCGTACTGTCTGGAGGGTTCTCGATGGCTCTCAAAAATTAACGCCGGTTTGGAGCCGCCATTATGAAACGCGATCTAGTTGGCGGCATTGAAGCGGGGGGGACAAAGTTTGTGTGCGCGGTGGGGACAGGGCCGAACGATATTCGGGCGGAGGTTCGGTTTCCTACAACGACGCCGGAAGAGACGATTGGGCGGGCGGCGGCTTTTTTTCATGAGCAGGAACGAGTAACGGCCGTTGGCATTGCCGCCTTTGGTCCCCTCGACCCCGATCCCAATTCACCCACTTACGGCCACATCACCACCACGCCCAAACCGGGCTGGGCCAACGTGGATTTGGCCGGTGAAATCGGCGGTACGTTGGGCGTACCGGTTGGTTTTGACACGGATGTGAACGGGGCGGCGCTGGGCGAATGGCAGTGGGGCGCGGCACAGGGGTTGGACACCTTCATCTACCTGACGATTGGCACCGGGATTGGCGGGGGAGCGATGGTAAACGGCCGTCTCCTGCACGGACTCATCCACCCCGAAATGGGCCACATCCCTCTACCGCATGATTGGGAGCGTGACTCGTATCACGGCCGTTGCCCTTACCACGGCGACTGTCTGGAAGGGATGGCCTCCGGCCCGGCCATCGAAGACCGCTGGGGCGTTAAAGGGCAGGCGTTACCTCCTGACCATCCCGCCTGGGAACTGGAAGCGCACTACCTGGCGTTGGCCTTACGCACCTTCATCTGCGCCTTATCCCCGCAGCGCATCATCATGGGCGGCGGCGTGATGGCGCAGCCGCAGTTGTTTCCGCTGGTGCGAGCCAAGACGCAGGAATATCTCAATCAATATGTCCAATCCCCGGTTATTTTGACACAAATCACGTCCTACATCGTCCCGCCGGGGTTGGGAAATCGCGCCGGCGTTTTGGGGGCGTTGGCGTTGGCAGAGACGGCCGTTCAATAATCAAACAACAAAAACGCCCGACCCATGGGCCAGGCGTTCGCAAATTTTGAATTTGGAGTTGGGAGAACTTACCGGCGGCGGCCCCCGGTGAGACGGAAGACAAAGAATAACAGCTGCCCAATCGCGGCCACGGCGGCGGCGACATAAGTGAGAGCCGCCGCATCCAGCACTTTGTCCACCCCTTTCATCTCTTCGCCGACCAGAATGCCATTGCTGGCCAGCAGTTTCTTGGCGCGGCGGCTGGCGTCAAATTCAACGGGGAGCGTGACCAGGGAGAACAGCACCGCAGCGGCGAACAGGATGACGCCTACCCAGGCCAGTGGGGTGAAGTTCAAGATTAACCCGCCAAAAACGATCCATGTGCCCAGGCTGCTGCCGAATTGGGCCGCCGGCACCAGGGCGCTGCGGATTTGCAGCGGCGCATAACCGCCAGCGTCTTGCAGGGCATGGCCCATTTCGTGAGCGGCCACGCCGGCGGCGGCCAGGCTGGGCGCGCGGTATACCTGTGGGCTGAGGCGCAAAATTTTGTTGCGCGGATCGTAATGATCGCTCAAAAAACCCTGGGTTTCCTCGATTTCGATATCGTAGAGACCTTGGGAATCCAACAACGCCCGCGCCACTTGAGAACCAGTGACGTTGCGCAAGGTTTGGACTTTTGAGTATTTGTTAAAAGCGCCTTTGACGCGAGACTGCGCCCATAAACTCAGCGCCAGTCCGGGTAAGGCAAAGACCAACCAAAGCGGGTCAAAGTACATGGTTACTCAATCCTTTTTCTGATGATGATGGGGGCGGGTTGTTTCTGGCTCCGTTTCTTTTGGTAAAGCAGTTGCATCATTCGCAGGAAATAGAGGCCGGACACGGCCGTCGGCAGAATTATCATCCAATATCTTAAAATGAAACTAACCATTACACGTCTCCTTGCAAATGATGAACGAAATAGTACCATGATTTAACAAAATATCACGCCTGCCGTCAAGATTTCGACCGCTTTTCCAACGAATATCTTACATTCCGCCAACGGTTCATGACGGCCGGATGAGAGCGCGATATAGTTACTCCCGGCTTCATCCTGGAAGGGGATAGCGGCCGCACTTTGATATTGGCGCAAAAACGCGCCTAATTTGGGAGGAAAAAATGGAAGCTGTAGGCATTAATGTGGACTACCTGGCCCTGCTAATCTTGATTTTTGCGGGAATCCTGGCTGTGATAGCAGGCGTTATCATTGCCTTGTCCAAACGCTCTCGGAACAAGTAATTTTCCCATGACAAAATCATTCGGATTACCCAAAGAACTGGGCGACGGCCTGCTTTTGCGCTGGGCTGCGCCGGACGACGCCGACGAATTGGCCGAATTCAATATCCGCATCCACAGCGACAACCCGGAGGAACCGGAAGCCGCTCTCGGCGTTTGGACGCGGGATTTGATGAACGGCCGGCATCCAACGACCAAAGCGGATGATTTCACGCTGGTAGTGGACACAAAGACCGGCAAAATCGTCTCCAGCCTCAACCTCATCTCGCAAACCTGGGAGATGGATGGCGCTGCCTTTGGCGTGGGCCGGCCGGAACTGGTGGGAACCGACCCGGCGTATCGCAAAAAAGGATTGGTGCGGGCACAAATGGAGGCTGTTCACGCCAAAAGCGCGGCGCGGGGAGAATTGGTGCAGGCTATCACCGGCATCCCCTGGTATTATCGGTTATTCGGCTATGAGATGGCGCTGGATTTGGGCGGCAGCCGCCCGTTCTTCTGGCAGCGGAAAGGGAATGATAAACCGGTCGAGAAAGAGCGGTTCGCCTTACGTCCGGCGGGCGTGGCCGACATACCTGTTTTGTCGGAACTGTATGCCGCCCATTGCCAACGCAGCCTGGTTTCCCGCCGGCGCGATGAGGTTGTTTGGCGCTACGAGTTGACGAAGCCGCACCGCCAATCCCCGTATTTTCGCAATTTCCAGATTGTGGAATCCAGGGATGGAAAGATTGCCGGTTATGCGGCTTACCGGCATTGGGGAGGTCGTTTTGTTATCCGGGAAATGGGCGTCGCGCCGGGGTTTTCCTGGCGGGAGGCCGGCCTGTTTTTGACCCGGACGCTCAAGAAAGAGGCGGAGGCGTTAAATAAAGGACAGGAGAAGCGGATAGAGTATATCAGCTTCGCTCTTGGCCGGGATCATCAGGCTTATGATGCGTTGGGCCGCCAGTTGGAACAACAAAGTCCGGCTTATGCCTGGTATATCCGGGTGGCGGATTTGCCCGCCTTTTTGCGGCATATGGCGCCGGTTTTAGAAAAGCGATTGGCTCAAAGCGTGATGGCCGGGCATTCTGGCAAGGTGCGCCTTAATTTTTATCACAGCCAGATGACGCTGCTGTTTGCGGACGGCCGCCTCCAGGAGATTGGTTCCTACCTGCCCCAAAATACGTATGATGGCGATGCGTTGTTCCCGGATTTGACCTTTTTGCAGCTTGTTTTTGGGTATCGCAGCCTGGCTGACCTGGATTATGCCCGGGCGGACTGTGGGGCAGAAAATGCGGAAACGGCCGTCCTCCTCGATATCCTGTTTCCCCAACAACATTCTGCTGTGGTTGATTTGGGCTGAGCGATGGACAACCCCATCCAACCCTTCCTCGATTTTCAAGACGCCCTCATCCTGGACGGCGGCCTGGCCACGGAACTGGAAGCGCGCGGCTGCGACCTGAGCGACGAGTTGTGGTCGGCGCGGCTGCTGCTGGAAGACCCTGGCCTGATTCAGCAGGCGCATCTCGATTATTTTTACGCCGGGGCCGATTGCGGCATCAGCGCCAGCTACCAGGCCGCCATTCCGGCATTGACGGCGCGGGGGCTGACGGAAGCTGGAGCGGAAGAGCTGCTGCGGCTGGCGGCGCGGCTGGTGCTGGCGGCGCGGGACGAGTTTTGGGCGATTCCGGCGAACCGGCGCGGGCGATTGCGTCCCATCGCCGCGGCCAGCGTGGGGCCATATGGGGCGGCGCTGGCGGATGGTTCCGAATACACGGGAACGTATGATCTGGACGAGGCGGGGCTGGTGGATTGGCACGGCCGTCGCTGGCGCATTTTGGCCGACAGCGGCGCCGACATCCTGGCCTGTGAGACGATTCCCTCATTTGCTGAGATGCGGGCGTTACGACGGTTGACGGCCGTCACTCCCGATATGCCCGCCTGGTTCAGCTTTGCCTGCAAGGACGGCCGCTGCCTCAACGACGGCGCGCCCATCGCCGACTGCGCCCGCCTGCTGGACGAGACGCCGCAAGCAGTGGCGGTGGGGATCAACTGCACCCCGCCCCGTTTCATCCCCAGCCTCATCCGCCAAATCCGCGAGGTGACGCAGAAGCCCATCGTCGTTTACCCCAATTCTGGCGAAACGTATGACGCCGCCAACAAATGTTGGTTGGGCGAGTCGGTTCCCTCTGAGTTTGGCACGTACAGCCGGGAGTGGCGCAAGGAGGGGGCGGCGTTGATTGGCGGCTGCTGCCGTACCGGCCCGGCGCATATCCGGCAGATTGCGGATAGGGTGAGAAGGATGAATTATGAATTATGAAGGATGAAAAGGTGATTGGCGAAGAACAATTGCTTCCTGAATCGAGTGGGAAGGGGTTTCAGCGGACGTTGGCGCGGAAGCGGATGTCGGCCGGGGCGTTGTTTTTGGATGCGGCGGGACGGGTTTTGTTGGTGGAGCCGGTTTACAAACGGAATTGGGAGATTCCGGGCGGGGTGGTGGAGTTGAATGAGTCGCCCCGGGCGGCGTGTGTGCGTGAGGCGGGGGAGGAGTTGGGGTTGATACGGTCGTGTTGACGGCCGTCGAGATCGCTCAAATACGATTGCCAGAGGATGAGTTGCAGGGGTTTGAATTTGTGGCGGTGAGGGCGGTGGACGGCCGTGCCCACCGGCGGCTGGCGAAACGGGTGCGGATGGCAGTCGCGGCGCGAGAGAGCGGGTAAACGTTTTATATGGAGGATCAGGAGCGCATTGGTTGACACAGATTTTCGTTTTTCGAACCGAGCCGTTTGGCAAGCGCCGGGGGATAATGGAATGCTGAAGGGCTAACCAGTTGCTATTTTTTCTGCTACACTGGCAGAAAGAGAATGCAGTACGTGTAGAAAGTGAACGCAAGTCAACGCAAGTCAACTGAGGATTAGAAATTATGGATACAGTCGTAAGCCAAGAGTACGAACGAATTTTAATCAACACCGTGCGCCATTTGCCACCCAATCGAGTAGAGCAATTGGTAGATTTTGCTCGTTTCTTAGAAGCGCAGATTTTGACTGAGGAACTAAGACAAGAGGAAAGTGTTGCCGAGATTGAAGCCGATAATGCGCGATGGGACACGCTCCTGGCAACGGACGAGGCGCAAGACTTGCTGGAAAAACTGGCGGATGAAGCCCTGGCGGAGCATCGGGCAGGCAAGACAAAACCAATGACTTTCAACGATCAGGGGCGGATTGTGCCAGGATGAAATCAATCACAACTTCAAAGTTCTGGAAGCGTTACGGGGCATTACCGGCAGAGGTGCAGCGTCGAGCGGATAAAGTGTATAAGCTATGGCGGATCAATTCACACGCTCATGGTCTGCATTTCAAGCGAGTGGGTAAACGACAACCTGTTTCTTCCGTTCGCATTGGTCGGGGGTATCGCGCGCTTGGTCTACTTGAGGACGATACTATTTTGTGGTTTTGGATTGGGTCTCATGATGAGTATGAACGCCTATTGAAACATTTGTGAGTCTACCGAAAAACTGCAGATTGCGCCGATTACACAGATTTCACTCGACTAAAATTTGTGCAAATTCGTGGCTTTTTTCAGTGAAGTTATTTGTAGCGCAACGCTAATTACCTGACCGATATTTCAAGATGACCGGCGGGGGGATTTGCTTGCCAACCATTTGCTTGTCGTTGACGTTACACATACCAATCCACAACTTGCAGCCCCTCTGCCCGGCTGAATTCCGCCACATTATGCGTCACCAGCGCCGCCTGCCGGGCCAGCGCCGTCGCCGCAATCAGCGCGTCATAAGGGACAATCGGCGTCCCCGCCTGCTCTAGCGCCGCCCGCCGCGCCTCGGCCGCGCCAAAAGGCAGCACATGTGTCACCGTCAGCATCCGGGCCGGAAAACCGCAGGTGCGACGGAACAGAAGTTAAGCTATGATAGGAGGCATTCAGGTGTATATCGGGAATTCCAATTCCCGATATACATATGGAGGAATGATGTGATGAGTTCTCCCGCTTCCCGGACTGAATTAAGCCAACGGCTGCAAACCAACCCTTTCTTTGCCGGGCTGGACGGGGAGACGCTGCAAGAATTGGCGAAGACGGCCGTCTGGCGCCAATACGACGGCGGCGAGATCGTGGTGTTGGAAGGGGAAGCGGCGGCCGGCCTCTATTACCTGCAATATGGCTGGCTGAAAGCGGTTAAAATCTCGTTGGGCGGCCGGGAGCAGATTTTGCGCCTGCTGGAACCGGGGGAGACGTTTAACGAGGTGGGTTTGTTCACCAATCTGCCCAATCCGGCCACCGCCATCGCTCTGGAAGCGGCCGGCGTCTGGCTGATCCGGCGAGAGGCGATTATGCAGTTGATCCGGCAGCGGCCCGAATTTGCCCAGCACGTTTTGAACAAGATGGCGCGGCGGCTGCTTCATCTCGTCTCTCTGGTGACGGATTTGTCGCTGCGCCCCGTCACCGGCCGCCTGGCCCGTCTTATTTTGGAAGAGGCGCAGGATGGCGTGCTGCAACGGCCGCGCTGGTACACCCAAAGCGAGTTGGCGGCGCGGCTGGGCACGGTTCCCGACGTGGTGCAGCGCGCCCTGCGCACGCTGGAGAAAGAGGGGCTGATCGAGGCGCAGCGCCGTTCTATCCGCATCATTAACCGGGAGGGGTTGACGGCTGCGGCTGAATAAATCCGACAAAAGTCGGCGACTGACCATCGCTCAACTGGTAGGCTGTGCTTATTGGTTGAGCGATTTTTGTTTGTGAGGCAGGTATGAACGATACAGTTCGAGCCGCTGATGAGAAAATTATGGTGAACGGCCGTGTCCATCTCCCCCGTTGCCGCGCTGCTTTATGGCAGATACGGCGGGGGATGAAGGTGATGGGTGGCGACGGCCGTGAAGTGGGATTTGTGGCGGCCGTCATCGTCCGCCAGGCGGTTGACAGCGTCACCCATCTTTTGCTGGGGCGCATACCTGTCACGCCGGATTACCGTCGCGTACCGGTCACGTTGGTGGAGGATGTGGATGAGGATACGGTCTATTTGGACATCAGCCATCAGGCGGTAGATAAGCTGGCCGTCCACCAACCTGAGTAAACCCGACAAAAGTCGGCGACGGCCGTGACCCAACCGTGTAGGCTAAGTATCAACAGCCCGATTTTGTAAATCGGGCGGCGATTTGCAAAATCGCCCTACATTTTCGAGGAGAACATAATGGAAACAACGTTATACCCCAATTGGAAAGAAAAAATCAGCTTCAGCGACGAAGGCCCCCAGCCGTCCATCCTGATGGCTGACGACAAGGTGAAAATCATCATGGCCGGTTTGGAGGCGGGGCAGCAAATCCCGGAACATCCCGAAGCGGCCGCCATGTACCATTTTCTGGAAGGCAATGGCTGGATGCTGGCTGATGGCGAACGGCTGCCTGTCAGCGCCGGCGCCACCATCGTCATGCCGGAAGGCACATCACGCGGCATGGAAGCGGAAACACCCCTCTCTTTCATCGCCGTCCGTATCGCATAGAATTTACGTTTGTAAAGCGATTTGCCCAATCGCGCTACACTTTCAAGGAAAAATAAAAATGATCATCAAACAAAAAGTTTCAGATTTAATGAATGCCCAAATCAAAAGCGAATTTGCGGCCTCGGCGCAATATATCGCCATCGCCATCTACTTTGAGGAAGCGGCCTTGCCCGAACTGGCCCAATTCTTCTACCGCCAATCGGAAGAGGAGCGGATGCACGCCATGAAGTTCATCCACTTTATGCTGGAAGCGGGAGCGAAGCCGCTCATTCCCGGCCTGCCGGAGTTCAAAAATGAGTTTACCAGCCCGGCCGAAGCGGTGCAGTTTGCCCTGGATCAGGAGATGAAGGTGACGGATGAAATTAACAATCTGGTGACGACGGCCGTTGCCGAAAACGACCACACCAGCAACCAATTCCTACAGTGGTTTGTCACCGAGCAGGTGGAAGAAGTGGACACGATGACCACGCTGCTGCAAACCATCCGCCACGCCAACGGCAATATGCTGCTGGTAGAAGATTTCGTCCTGCGCAATCCGCAACATGCGGTAGCGGCTGATGGCGGAGCGACATAATTTATAACAGATGAGGCGTGGGACAAAAATCCACGCCTCATTTGTCACGCCAGGGAGATTATGATGAATATGAAATTCTGGAATAAATGGAGACGAAGCAGACGGCAGGCCCGTGTTCGGGTTCCCATCCATAAACAAACACAGCAGGAGACAACATGATGACCCCGTATCTTTTAATGGCAGCGCTTTACTTTTCTCTGGCCGCATTGATGGCTTTAGACGCCGCGCTGGTCAATCTGACACTCTTGCCCTGGTTTAATGGAATGCGCTGGCTGCGGATTCATTTCATTACGCTGGGCATCCTGACCCAACTTTTATACGGTATGCTGCCCCTGGTTGTGGCACTGCGCGCTCGTCTGCCCAAACCGGCTATCCGCTGGGACATCTGGGCCACCCTCAATGGGGGCATTATGCTTTTGCTCATCGGTATCCCTTTGGTCAGCGGCGTCCCCATTTTTGCCGGCGGTACGCTTATCTTTATTGCTACGATATTGCTCATTATACAGTTGGCGCAGTTGAAACAAACGGCCGTATCCGCCACAGATGGAGCAGCGGTGCATGACGGCCGTAAATTCTACATCGCCGGTCTCGGTTACTTCCTGTTGGGCATCATCCTGGGGACGGGCATGTGGATTGGCTGGATGGAGCCGCTGCGGGTGGCTGTGCCTGTAGAGACCCACATCCACGCCAACAACTGGGGACTCATGTCCCTGGTGTTCGCCGGGCTGCTGATTGATATGTACCCGCAATGGTTTAAGCGGCCGTTCCCTGCCCCTCAATCCAGCAACACCATCTTCTGGCTGATGACTCTGGGCGCATTCGGCCTCATCTTCGGCCCCTGGTTTGCCGCCCAGACACTCCTCGTCGTGGGGTTAGTGCTGCATCTGACAGCTACTCTTTGGCTCCTCTACGCCGTTATCAAACCAATATGGGGCGACAAAAAGGCATGGACGATAGGCGTCACCCATCTGACAGCCTCCTACATCTGGATTCTGGCGCCGGTGCTGGTCGCTCCCTTTGTCTTGCTGGGCGTCCCCGGCTTGCCCGGCCGTACCATCGAAACGACGGCTCCCCAGGCATTGATCTACGGCTGGCTGCTGCAATTTGCCTTTGCCGCCCTGCCCTACGCCCTGATGCGCCTCTTCCAACCGGACAAAACGTCTGGATTAGGCGGTTCCTGGTTTAGTTTCTGGACGGTTAACATAGGCAGCGTCTTCCTCTGGGCCAGCATCTTCATCGCGTCGGCAAGCGGTGTTCTGGCGGGCATCGCCTACATGTTGTGGATGATTGCCATGCTCCCCATTCTGGCCCAATCATGGCGCATTGTTCGCGGCGGGTTGGCTCGTTTTGAAGATAAAAATCTGGCGGTATCGGCCGGGGATTGATTGTGAGGAAGCGTCTGAAGTTCACTTTTTGAGATTGGAGACTGGAGACTGATAGTCTCTAATCTCCAGTCTCAGGGCGTCACAACAGGCATGTCTACCACCCCGCCAGCCTTGCTTAACAACTTTTTGTCGAAAGTGGCGAACGCTTCACTTGGGCCGGATGAAGCCAGGTGGAGCGCGTCGGCAAAATCCAGCCCATCGGCGTGCCAGCGCAGGGCGGCGGAAATCGCGTTAGGGTCGGCCAGGGTCACGTTGGGCAGGCCAAACAGACGTTGGAACGCCTGATTGATTTGGGACGGGGAGAAGTGATAGGCAAAGCGCAGCACCCACTCCGTTTCCAGGATGATGGTGGTGGGGAGAAAGATGGGGTTGTCCTGGAATAGGTTGTAAGCCCGGTCGTACTGTGCCGGATCATCCTGGGTGAGCAGGCGAACCAGGACGTTGGTATCGGGCGTGATCATTGAGCTGCGGCGCCGTCGGCGATGGCTTGTTCCATTTCTTCAATGGTTTTGGGCAGGCCGTCGTATTTCAAGAATCCGGCGGCTTCATCCAGCGTGGTGAGGGGAAACGGCCGTTTCGCCTTCAACAAAACCCCATCGCCCAAATCAACCACCATCAACTCTTGTCCGGCGTCCCATTGGTGCCGCTGCCGCACGCTTTTGGGGATGATCACCTGCCCTTTGCTGGACATTTTGGTTGTTTCCATCTGAACCTCTCAATAAGTAAGAAAAAAGTAAGACCAGTTTAGCAAAATGACGCATAAAAGGCAATAGGGCGCTAAAGTGATAAAATCCCCTCTGTTTGCAAAAGGATGAGGTTTTGAGCGATGTATTACGGTGAACTGGCGGCCATCGGCACGGCCGTGATGTGGTCTTTGACTGCCATCTTTTTCAGCTACAGCGGGCGGCTTATCGGGTCGGAGGTTGTCAATCGCAGCCGGCTGCTGTTCGCCTTTTTGTTTCTCTCCATTACCCATCTGATAGTGGAAGGGAGCTTATTTCCGCAGCATGTAGAAGGGTTTCGCTGGTTCTGGTTTGCCGTTTCCAGCGTGCTGGGGCTGGTGCTGGGCGATTCCTTTCTGTTTCAGGCGTATGTCCTCATCGGACCGCGCCTTTCCATGCTGCTCATGTCCACCGTGCCCATTTATAGCGTCATTTTCGGCTGGCTGCTGTTTGGTGAGACGGTGAGCGGCGTGGAGTTGGCCGGGATTTTGCTGGCGGTGGCTGGGGTGGGGTATGTGGTGACGGAAAAGCAGGACGGCCGTACCGTGGTCGAGCACAAGCAGTACAAGGCGGGCATTTTCTTTGGCCTGTTGGGGGCGTTGGGGCAGGTGGCAAATCTGGTGACGGCGCGTTATGGATTGGTGGACAATTTTCCCAGCATCTCGGCCACCATCATCCGCATTTTGGTGGCGATTGTGGTGATGTGGGGGTACGCGCTGGCGCGGGGCAAGGTGCGGTACACCTTCAGCCATTGGCGGAATAAACAGGCGTTCCCGGCGATGGTGGGCGGCTCCTTTGTGGGGCCGTTTTTGGGCATCTGGTTCTCGTTGATCGCCATCACCTTGTCCCGGTTGGGCATCGCTTCGACGTTGATGGCTTTGCCGCCGGTGCTGTTGATTCCGATTGAGTGGTTGGCGTATAAAAAGCCGGTGAGCGGGCGGGGGTTGGTGGGCACGGCCGTCGCCTTTGCCGGCGTGGCTCTGATTTTCCTGCCGCAATAACTGCGCTTCCCGCTACCCGCTCTCCGGCCTGGCCTGCATCATCTGCAAAACGCCCCACCCATGAGCGCTGATTTGTTCGATTTGGAAACCGGCAGTGCGCACAGCCGAGGCTGTTTCCCGGTTCAAATGACACTCCCCCTGCAAGGCAAACCAGGCCGGATGCAGCCAATCCGTCAGGCGGCGGGAGATGCGGCCCTGCCCGCGCACATGTTCCAGCAGCAAGAAACGGCCGTCCGGCCGCAACACCCGCCGAATCTCGGCCAACGCCCGCTCCGGCTGCGGGATGGAGCAGAAAACCAGCGTACTCACCACCGTGTCAAACTGATTATGGGCAAAGGGAAGCTGCTGGGCGTCCGCCTGGGCGATGAGGAGGGGGAGACGGCCGTGCCGCCCCTGTGCCCGATTCACGGCCCCGGATAAACGAGCTGCCTGCATGTCAATGCCCGCCGCCCGGCTCGCGGCGCCATACAATGGCACATTGGCCCCGGTTCCCAGCCCCACTTCCAACACCTCGCCCCGCACCTGGGCCAACAACGCCCGTCGCAGCCGGCGCAAGCTGAACTTTTCCAGCAGCCACATCCCCCGGTCATATTGTCTGGCATCCTTCGTCATCATCACCTCTCAACTAACTCGCCAACTTCCTTTTTTCGCCACGAATTTTACTAATCTCACGAATTGAGACTGCTTTAATTCGTGAAATTCGTGTAATGGGTGGCAGAAACCTGGAGTATGCGATTGCTCTACCAACTCCCTGCCCCTCTGGTTGATTAACGATATAATGAAGTGGTCGAATTTGCACGCAATAGGGCATTTTTGATACAACATAAATTGTCACTGGTGTATACGGCCGTTATCTCCGGCCGATTAACGGACTCAGGCATACCCCGATGGCTGTGCCTGCTACTGAACAAGGAGTGGAAACCATGAGTAACTTATTAGCCAGTTTGTTGCCGATTTTGTGCTTCCTGGGCGTTGGCCTTATTGTAATTCTGGCAGCGGCCGTGCGCATCGTGCAAGAGTATGAACGGGGCGTCATCTTCCGCTTGGGGCGGGTCATGGCCGCCAAAGGGCCAGGGCTGTTCTTTATCATCCCCATCATTGACCGCATGGTCAAAGTAGACCAACGGACGATCACGCTGGACGTGCCCTCTCAGGAGGCGATCACCAGCGACAATGTCACCGTCAAGGTCAATGCCGTCGTCTACTTCCGGGTGATCGATCCGGTGAATGCTGTGATTCAGGTTGAAGATTATCGTCGCGCCACCTGGCAAATCGCCCAGACCAGCCTGCGTAACGTCATCGGCCAATCTCACATGGACCAGATTTTGCAGGAACGGGAACACATCAACGAAACGTTGCAACACATCATTGATGAGGCTACCGAACCGTGGGGCATCAAGGTCAGCATCGTCGAAATTAAGGACGTGGAACTGAATACGCAAATGGTACGGGCGATGGCCCGGCAGGCCGAGGCCGAGCGAGAACGACGGGCAAAAGTCATCCACGCCACCGGTGAATTACAAGCTTCCGAGCAGTTGGCGCAAGCCGCCAAGCGGATGAATGAAGAGCCGGGCGCCATGACGCTGCGCTATCTGCAAACGCTGGTAGAAATTGGCGTGGAAAATAATACGACCACTATCTTCCCCATTCCGGTGGAGTTGTTCGGCACGTTGATGCCGCACATTCAGGCGCAACATTCTGAGGAGTAACTTGCCAGACTTGCGAGGTTTCAACCGACGGTACGTCGGCAACCTCGCAGGTCGTGTTTGCATGGCTTTAATTCGACGTATTTTCCCTTTAGCCATCTTTCTTTTTCTGGCAGGATGTTCGCTGTTGGCAGGGCCGCAAAGGCCGGCGCTCCCGACCCCGCCGGCGACCGCCCCGCCCATTGACGCCAGTTTTACGCTGGCGGGGGAGTTGGTGACGAACCCGGTGAGTAGTGTGGTTCCGGCGGTGGATCCGGCGATTGCCTCGCTCCTAAACGAAGTATCGCAGCAGCAGTTGACGGGGTATGTGCAAACGTTGTCGAATTTTGGCACGCGCAATTCGTTTAGCGCTGCGGATCGGGATGATTTTGGCATTGGGGCGGCGCGGTTGTGGATTTATAATGAGTTTTTGCGGGTGGGGAACGGCCGTCTACAAGTACGCTTTCAAGATTTCCCCCTGAATTACAACGGCTTGTTCGCCAATCAACAAAACGTGGTCGCCACCCTGCCCGGCGTGGGGCCAAATCCCAACATCGTCGTTCTCATGGCTCATTACGACAGCCGGGTGGCGGGCATGACCGACGGGGTGAGCCGGTCGCCCTCCGCTGACGACAACGCATCTGGCGTGGCGCTGCTGCTGGAGACGGCGCGGGTGATGAGCGCGCGCCAATGGAACCAGACAGTGGTTTTCGTGGCGTTGGCCGCCGAGGAACAAGGGACGTTTGGCGCCCGCTATTTTGTCCAGGAAACGTACCTGAATAATGTGGATGTGTTGGCGGCGCTCAATTTTGACATCGTGGGCGGGCGGGCGGGCATCCCCCAATCCATCCGCCTATTCGCCCCGGATTTACTCACTTCCCCCTCTGGGCAGTTAGCCCGCTATTACGATTTGACCAGCGGCTTGTATGTGCCTACCTTCCCGTTGATGATTGTGGACGCGCTGGACAGAGAGGGGCGTTATGGAGACCATCAAGAGTTTGTGAAGGCAGCCATGCCGGCGGTGCGTCTCACTGAGTCTGAGGAGGACCCGGACTTGCTCAATTCGCCGGTGGATACGTGGGAGAAAATTGATTACAGTTATTTGCAGCAGGCAACCCAAATTACGGTGGCGCTGCTGGGCAATGCGTTGGGCGGGCCATCGCCGCCGCCCACGCCCACGGTCGCGCCGATGGCCGACCCCGGTAGTTACCTCGTCACCTGGCTGCCAGACCCGGCTGTGGCCGGTTATGCTATCTCGTTCCGGCCGTTAAAATCCCCTGACTTTGCCCCATTTCGCTTTGTCAGCGGCCGTGAGGCGGGCAATGTGGCGCTGACAGATTTAGACCCGAATGAGGTGTATGGGGTGAGTCTGGCGGCGATTGATGCGAACGGCCGTATCAGCCTCTTCTCCCCCGAAATCATCATCGAACCCACCCGATAAATGCAAAATGCGGATTGTGGAGATGATCCCACAATCCGCAATCTAAAATCCAAAATCTAAAATTCTTTACCCGCCGCTGCCATCATCAGCAATTAAAGTCACAGAAATTGTGCCATCCCCTTGATCATTGATGAGCACACTCAAACTGACGCCTTCTTTTTCATAGGCTATGATGGCTGACGTTTACGTGACAAATGCTTCATCTTCCAGCTTCGTCCAGTCGTCTGCCGCCAATTCCGCGTCATAAAAAGCCACCGCATCCTTGACTGAATAACCAGACTTGTAAGAAACCAGCCCGGCAAATGAGTTGTATTCGGTGGCGTCATCCAAAACGGGATATTCACTCCCGCCTGCTGCGTCGGCGCATTCTTCCGGCGGCACAATCTCGGCCACGGCGTTGATGTTAGTCAGATTGAGTTCTACATAAAACTCGCCCACAGCGCCGCTGTCCTCGAACATGTCAAACTCGCCGACGCCTTCCATGACCAATTTAACCAAATAGCCGCCATCCTTGGCCAGGTATAGATGCCCTTCGGCCGATTCGACTTCCTGATCGGCATCCAGATCCAAATCATCTTTATCAAGGATGTAATGGTCGGTTTCGATGCCGTTGATGGTTTCATTGCCGGCGTATTCAGCCCCTTCTAGATCATCAATGATGTCCTGGCTGCTGAAAATATCTTCAAATGGATTGTCCTCTATTAGATTCATTTCAGCGGTGGAACTGGTGATGCAGCCCAACCCAGGCAGAACCATGTAACTCGTATCCTCAATTTGAGCCAGAGAAAGGTTGCCAAATTCTTCGGCGTCTTCGATGCCTTCAGCCGTGAAGGACATGGACATGGCCGGTGGGTCAACGATGAAATTCATGGAGGCAGACACTAGTTGGGTCACGGTGTCCCCGGCCGGGTCTTTGCCTTCAAAATCAACCAGGAATTTGATAGTGTAGCTGTCAAAATCGAGGTTGGTGGTGGCGGCAAAGGGGTCGAGAGTGATAGGCGGCGGTTCGGCGCTGGTGTCGTTGCCGCTGGTGTCGCCGCTGCTGCTGTTTTCATTGGACGCGCTGCCGTTCTCGTTGCCGCTGCTGTCGTTCTCGTTGGTGTTGGCGGCCGCTTCATTCCCGTTGTCATTGTTGGAATCTTCGGCGGGGGCGGGAACGGGAGTGGGCGAGGGCACGGCCGTTGGCTGCGGTTCATCGGCGGGTTCTTCCAGCGGCGAGGTATCGGCCGGGGCGGGCTGCGGGGTGTTGGTCGGCGTCGGTTCCGGGGCGGGGGTCGGATCCCCACTGCCCGCTAACGAGCAAGCCAATGAAGTCAAACCCAACAATAGTACAAGTATAATCATCCAACGCAAATTTTTTCTCATTACAAGTAACCTCCCAGGTTTACAAATAAAAAAGCGTAAAACGTATTACGCCATCAAACGTCTAACGTTTTACGCTAAAAGGCTTACTTTGTCTATTAAGCCAACTGCTCACAGAGCAAATGATTCGTCAACCGCTGGCACAATTGGCCGAACGGCCGTATTCGCTTTCACTTTTTCCGCCCAGGCATTGACATCTACCGCGATCAGCGGCCAGGTGTTGAAGTGGCCGGGCAAAACCGCTTTGGGCTTGAGGAATTCCAGCGCCAACAGGGCATCGTCCGGCCCCATGGTGAAGTTGTCGCCGATGGGCAGCACCGCCAAATCCAATCCCAGATCGCCGATGAGCGCCATGTCGGAGAAAACGGCCGTATCCCCCGCAAAATAAATCGTCTTGCCGCCAACCCAAACCACAAAACCGCCCGGATCGCCGCCATACGCGCCATCCGGCAAACCGGAACTGTGCAGCGCCGGCGTCATTTTGGCCCGGCCAAACGGGAAATCGTACCCGCCGCCGGTGTTCAGCGGATGGGTGTTGGCGTGTCCCTGGTTATTGATCCAGGCGTGAATTTCAAAATTGGCGATCACCAGCGCATTGGTGCGCTTCGCCAGCGGAACCGTATCGGCGATATGGTCGGCGTGACCATGTGTTTGCAGAATAAAATCAGCGGCAACATCATCCACGCTCGTTTTCGCCGCCGGGTTGTTGCCCGCGAAAAACGGATCCACCACGATGTTGGTTCCGCCCACATTGAGCGAATACGTGCCATGACCATGCCAGGTAACAGAAACAGACACAATGACCTCCTTTGTTTACTTTTCGGAAATAAGAAATTAGACAGGATTTACGGGATTAACAGGATGAACAGGATTGTTTCATCCTGTTCATCCTGTTAATCCTGTCCAAAAAAGTAATTTCCCATGATGTATAAGAAACCTATTAGAAGTATAAGACTGGCAGTGGGGGGAAGTCAACCAAAGAAAAAAGGGCGGCACTAAGGCCGCCCTGGGGCAAAGGGGGAAGGTGAAGGCGCTATTGAAGCTGCAAATAGCTGGCGGCTTGCTGGCAAAGGCTGGTCCCCCCAGCTTTCATCCATTCGGTCAATGTCTGGCTCTCGGTTAATCCGGCTTTGGCATCGTCATAAATGCCCTGGCTCCAACGGTAATATCGTTGGGTTTCGGCGGCCCAGTTGTCCCAGCCGGTGGCGGCGGCCACATGCCCGCCATTGTATCCGGCAAAGGCCAGATACACATTACCATCGGTCTGTTGCAGACGTTCGGCATAGTAATTTAATCCGCGCCCGGCGTTGATGTCTGGGTCGCGCATGTTTTCGCTATCGGTAAAGTGGAAGGGCATGACCTGGAAAAGCCCTTGGGCGCCGGCCGAGGACACGGCTTCCGGGTAGCCGCATGATTCGATTTGCATGATGGTGGCGACGATGTCTGGATCGAGTCCATATGCCTCTGCCCAATCCACGATTTGGGGCGCCCACTGCTGGACTTCGGCGGAGAAGATAGGGGAAATACGGCCGTTCCCATCCAAAACAGCCCCCGTTATTTCTGCTTTCGTTTCTTCGACGCCGCTGTTTAGGCTGGGAATCCCATTTTGGGTTGCAGACTCGTTTGCTGCTTGCGTCCCGCTTTGCTGTCCTAACCGACCGCCGAAGATGATCATGGCTGCGATAATGGAGAGCACAATCGGCAGCAGGATCAACATCGGATTGAGTGGTTTGACGGCCGTTTGCGGCGCGGGCAGTGGGATGGTGGACGGCCGTACCGCTTCATCCCTGCCCTTTTTTATGTGGCCGATCAATGGCGTATGAATGTTGTAGACATACGTTGTTTCGTAGGTTGTCATCGCAGGCGTTCCTCGGAGCAGTCTCCAGTATCCAGTCTCTAGAATCCAGTCTCTAGCCGACTAGGCGCCGCGGCCTCTGGCCTGCACGCCGCCACTTTTGTGCGGGGCGCGGCGGACGCCATTTCGAGGCGTGGGCGGTCGCTGCCGGACGCGGGAATTTTGCCGCCGTTTGGGGTAAGACGGCCGTTTTCTCCGCACCAGTTCTGGATTAACTTCTGTGGCATAATCATCCAAAAAATCCGGCACATCTTCCGTTTGCGAAATGGCTGCCTGGGGCAAAGGACGTGGGGCCGGTTGGCGGCGGGCGGGGCGGGAGCGTGACGCTTGAACTGTCGTCGGGCGAGGTTGGGGTTGACGGCGCATGCCGGGCTGCGGCAGTTTCGCATCGCTGGAGAAATCGAAAATGTGTTCTCCGGCCACCGTAAATGCGCCGATGAACAAAATGCGGGTCAACCAGACCAGCACCGCCACAAAAATCGGCACATAAGCGATCAGTTCCTCCCGGCTTAACACCGCGTTGCCCAACTGATGATTCAACAAAGTCAGCGAAACCGCCCACCAAGTCATCACGGCGTTCATCGTCGCGCCCAAGAGCCACGCGCCCATCAGATACCAGACCTCTTTCGGTTCATCTAGTCCCTTTTCCGGCGTGAACAGCCGCACCAAACCGGCAAAGTCAATCGAACAGAACGCCAGCGCCAGGATACCGGCCCAGCCCAGATTGAAGAAGCTGACATCGCCCAGCAGGCTGTTTAAGGCATATCGGGTGGTGTCAAAATTAAAAATCTCAAAGGCTAACAGAGCCACAACCAGGATGGCGCCCACAACTGCCTTTCGCGGCACTGCCAACGCCATATCCGTTGCCCGCGCCATAAAACCATTCTGATTTGGAAAAGCGTACTCATTCTGCATGATATTCTCTCCTCTGCCGACGGCCGTAAAGCCAATCAGTCAATTCTACTGCCCAATCATTTGCTATAGAACGGCTGTTCTAGTACGAGATAATAGCACGCGCGTTCTGCAAAGTCAATGGGTATCCCCAAATTGTGTCGTTACCTGTCACAAATATCTCGCCCCGTCACCCCGTCACCTTGCCACCCCGTCACCTTGTCACCCTCTCTGCTCCGCCAGCTAACAATTGTCGCTCCCCGGAGGGCATGATAAAATCCGCTGACAAGTTCAAAAAATCCGAGGGCGCGTCACGCGCCCTTATGTTTAGAAGAGGAATTGAGTATGCTGAAAACACATTCTTGTGGCGAGTTGCGAGTGGAAAATGTCGGAGCAACTGTCTCTCTGGCCGGATGGGTCAACCGACGGCGAGACATGGGCGGCATCATCTTTATTGATTTACGGGATCGGGATGGCAAGGTGCAGGTGGTGGTGGACAGCGGCCGTTCCCAGACTGCCTTTGACCGGGCCGACCAAATTCGGGGCGAATACGTCATCCAGGTAAAAGGGGAGGCGCGCCGCCGCCCGCAGGGACAGGAAAATCCCAATTTGCCTACCGGCGATATCGAAGTGGCAGCTGATGAAGTAATCGTACTCAATCCGGCCCAAACCCCGCCCTTCCTCATTGATCGAGACGAGAATGTGGATGAAAGTTTGCGCCTCAAATACCGCTATCTTGATTTGCGTCGGGAACGGATGCAGCGCAATCTCACCATTCGCCATAAAGCCGTCAAATATATCCGAGATTTTTTAGATGAGCGGGGATTTTTGGAGATTGAAACCCCCATTCTGTTCAAAAGCACGCCGGAAGGGGCGCGGGATTATCTGGTTCCCAGCCGGGTGCATCCGGGCAAGTTCTATGCCTTGCCCCAAAGTCCGCAGCAGTTGAAGCAGTTGCTCATGGTGGCCGGTTATGAGCGGTATTTCCAGATCGCTCGCTGCTTCCGCGATGAGGATTTGCGCGCCGACCGCCAGCCGGAGTTCACCCAGTTGGATTTGGAGATGAGCTTTGTGGAGCGGGATGACGTGCTGGATTTGACGGAGGAATTGGTGATTGGCATGGCGAAAACCGCCAGTCTGGTACCGCTGACAACGGAAAAGTTCCCCCAGCTGAGTTACCGGGAAGCGATGGAGCGGTTTGGCACGGATCGGCCGGACTTGCGCTTTGGGCTGGAATTGACGGATATTTCTGACCTGGTGGCGGACAGCGCCTTCCGCGTGTTCGCCGAAAATGTGGCCGCCGGACGGCCGGTGAAGGCGATTTGCGTGCCTGGATGCGGTGGTTACAGTCGTAAACAGATGGGCGAATTGGAGAGCATGGCCAAAGCGGAAGGGGGCAAGGGATTGGCCTGGCTGGCGATTCACCCGGAAACGGAACAAATCCGAGGGCCGATTGTCAAGTTCTTCACTGTGGAGCAGTTGATCGGCATTACGGAGCGGATGGAAGCTAAACCGGGCGATTTGATTTTGATTTCCAGCGACCGGCGTTCGGTGGTATACAGCGTGTTGAGCGGGCTGCGCGCGGAAATGGCGAAACGGCTGGGGCTGGCGGACAAGCAGGAATTGAGTTTCTGCTGGGTGATTGATTTCCCCTTGTTTGAGGAGGGGTTGGAAGATGGGCATTTCGCCCCCAGTCACCATATGTTCACCATGCCCAAACGGGAGCATATCCCGCTGCTGGACAGCGATCCCGGCGCGGTGTTGAGCGAGCAGTATGATCTGGTGTGCAATGGGTTTGAGGTAGCGGGCGGCAGTATTCGTATTCATGAACGGCCGCTCCAGCGTCAAATCATGGAACTGATCGGCTTCACCTGGGAAGCGGCGGAGGAGCAGTTCGGCCACATGCTGGAGGCGTTTGAGTATGGCGCGCCGCCGCATGGCGGCATCGCCCCCGGCATTGACCGGCTGGTGGCGCTGATGGCGGGCGAACCGAATATCCGCGAGGTGATGGCATTCCCCAAGACGGCGCAGGCGACTGATTTGATGTCAGATTCGCCGTCAACGGTAGCCGAGCATCAGTTGGCGGAGCTGCACATTCAACTGGCGGTGAAGGAACCGGCGTCAAAATGACCGGCACACAGACATCCGATTTCTCGCTGTCGAGTATGTTAACATCATGAGAGACAAAAAATCGGATGTCTTACCAAGACGAAACATGAACGATACGGCCGCGTTCCCAAACAAGTGAAACAAGCCCCTCCATCATCATGATGGCGGGGTCTTTTTGTCAAGGGGATTGGTGATGGAATTGAATCAGTTAATCCGCAAAATTATGGAATTGACCGGCGTGATTGAGTCGCGGCAACAGGTGGTGCGGCGCCGGTTGGCGGCCGTCAATCAGGCTAAACCGCGCGGCCAGGTATCGGTTATTCTGGAGGACATTGGGCCGAAGCAGACCAGCGCCGTCATCGCGGTGCGCAAGCTAACGGGGCTGAACCTAACGGATACGCTGACCATTGTTAATGATCTGCTGCCGCTGGCGATTTTACGGCAGGTGTCCCCGGAAACGGCCGTACTGGCTCAGGAACTCCTGGAATCGGTGGGCGCTCAAGTACGGATTGTGGGCGAGACGGCAAAACCGGCTGGGCAACCCTCGGTGAAAGCCGAACCCCTCATCCCCGATGCGGCCGGCGTCATCGAACTGGCTGAACCCGCGCCAGAAACGGGAGAGGGTGAGTTTGTGGTGATTTTGAACAACGCCGGCCTGCTGCCAGACCGCATCGCCCAGATTGTGCAGGCGTTGACGGGGTGGGGATTGGGTGAGGTGATGACGGCCGTCACCCAGCCGCCGCACCCCATTTTGCTGGGCGTGGATGAGGAAACGGCTTTCAAAGCGCAGCGCGAATTGCAGATGTACGGCGCGGTGGTGGATGTGCTGCGCTGGGATGAGTACGATAACGAGCCAGGATAGCTGGAGGGAACATGGACGCTGAATTGAAAATGGTTTTGGACACTATCCAAGAATTTGTGCGGGAAGAAGTGACGCCGTTGGAGCGGCATTTTCTGGCGCAGGATTTTGAGACGCTGTGGCCGCTGGTGGCGGAGAAGCGGGCTAAAGCGAAATCGCTGGGGCTGTGGCTGCCGCAAATTCCTGAAGCGTATGGCGGAATGGGGTTGTCGTTAGTGGCGCACGGCCGTGTCAGCGAACTGCTTGGCGTTACCCCTCTGGGCCACTACGTCCTCAATTGCCAAGCCCCGGACGCGGGCAACATGGAAATCCTCATCGAACATGGCACGCCGGAGCAGCAAGAACGCTTTTTGCAGCCGCTGCTGGCTGGCGAAATCCGCTCCTGCTTCTCGATGACGGAACCGGAACACCCCGGCTCCAACCCCACCTGGATGAGCACGACGGCCGTGCGCGAGGGGGACAGTTACATCATTGACGGCCACAAATGGTTCACCAGCGCTGCCGACGGCGCCGCCTTCGCCATCGTCATGGCCGTCACCAACCGGGACGCGCCCAAACACCAGCGCGCCAGCCAGATCATCGTGCCCGCCGACACGCCCGGCTTCGAGATCGTGCAAAACATCTCCGTCATGGGCGAGCGAGGGCAGGGCTGGGCCAGCCACGCCGAGGTGTACTACAGCGAATGCCGCGTGCCGCTGACGAATCGGCTGGGTGCGGAGGGTGCCGGCTTTGTCATCGCTCAGAACCGGCTGGGGCCGGGGCGCATTCACCACTGTATGCGCTGGATTGGTATTTGCGAGCGGGCGTTTGATTTGATGTGCGCTTATGCCAATTTGCGCGAGGTGGCTCCGGGACGGCCGTTAGCCGACCAGCAAACCATCCAAAACTGGGTGGCGGAATCCCGCGCCGAAATCAACGCCGCCCGGCTGATGACGCTCGC
>JAJRVV010000185.1 GCA_024277135.1 Chloroflexota bacterium
CAGAACGGCCGTTGCCCGACCAAATCCACATATTCCGCGCCGTCCAGCCCGGCGATTACGTGCGTCAGGTGGGCGAAGATGTGACGGCTGGCCAGCAACTGCTCCAAGCCGGGCACATGCTACGGCCGCAAGAAGTGGGGGCATTGGCCTCGATGGGCGTCAGTCAGGTTCCCGTCATCCGCCGCCCCAAAGTGGGCATTTTAGCTACCGGCGACGAGCTGCTGCCCGTCACCGAACCGCTGCGCCCCGGCAAAATCCGCAACAGTAACGGCTATACCCAGGCGGCCCAGGTGATGGCGTTGGGCGCAACCCCGGCGCTTCTGGGCATTGCCCGTGATACCGAAGCGGATGTGCGCGCCAAATTACAGGCCGGGCTGGATGCCGGCGTGGATTTGTTTGTCAGTTCGGCCGGGGTGTCGGTGGGCGCGTATGATGTGGTGAAATCGGTGTTGGAACAAGGCGGGGAGGCGGTGTTCTGGCGGGTACGGATGCGGCCGGGTAAGCCATTGGCGTTTGGCGCCTACCAGGGCGTGCCTTACCTGGGCCTGCCCGGCAATCCGGTATCGGCCATGGTGTCGTTCGAGCGCTTTGCCCGCGCCGCTATTCTCAAGATGGCGGGACACACGCGGTTGGATCGGCCCCAGATTTTGGTGACGGCGCTGGAAGAAATCCGTTCAGACGGTCGTGAGAGTTATCTACGGGCGGTGGTGAGTCGAGAGGCGGGTGGGGGATATACGGCCGTGACCACCGGCGGTCAGGGTTCCCACATGATGACATCATTGGTAAAAGCCAACGCCCTGCTCATCGTGCCCGAAGGCGTCACCCATGTGGCTTCAGGCGAAACCTTAACCGCCTGGATGGTTGATTGGCCGGAGACCGTTTTTTAGAGATTGAACATTGCAACTCTCCTCCCGTAAAAAAAGCCCCGTTGCGGGGCTTTTTGGTCTAATTGTCTGTTTGAACGTGTAACGTTCGCGCCAGCAAATCTTCTTGCTGCGCCCGTATCTTAGCCCGGCGGTTTGGCCGACGCCTTTTCTTGCCTTTCTTCCTTGGCGCGGGCATGTCATCCCCCATCGCTTTGCGTAAAGCGATTTCCATCGCGGTAGGCATCTCGCCTTCATCTTCAAAATCTTCGACAATTTCTTCGCGGAAGTTTCGAGATTTGTTGTTAGATGCGTCCGCTTGCGCCGGTTTTCCCAGCAGGGCTTTAATGCTCAAATCAATGCGTCGTTTCCGTTTGCTGTAGCCCAAAACTTGAACTTCTTTCTCATCGCCTACCGTCAGGACTTCGCTGGGGTGTTTCACATAGTCGTGGCTCAGTTCGCTGATGTGAACCAGACCTTCTCGCTCTGCGCCGATGTCAATGAAGGCGCCAAAGTTTTCCAGACGGCTGACACGGCCGTTGTAAGTTTGACCTTTCTTCAAATCCGACCAATCCACAGCATATGGTTCGATCATCGTAACCATGATTTGCTGTCGGGCCGGGTCTATTTTATTCACCCAAACCGTGACTTCGTCGCCAACATTCAGCACGTCAGCCACGCGGTTGATACGTTCTTTGCCCAATTGTGAGATGTGGATAAGGGCATTGGCGCCTACCCCGATGTCGATGAATGCGCCATAAAGTTCAAGCCGATTGACCGTACCATTCACCTTCATTTTCGGTTTCAGGTCTTCGATACTTTGTGGGGGGGCAGTCGGCGTTGTTGCAACCATCGTGGTTTCTGTCGTTTCTTCGCTCATGAGAGGCTCTCCTGGACAGGGATTTAGGTTTCTGATCTCGGTGGTGTACGAATTGATTAAATTGCGTGTACTTTGTTGGGAACAGAATACAGTGAATTGGTAATGAAACAAAGCCCAATTATAGCAGGGGGTCAGATCGTGTCAACCATTTTTTGCCGCCAATTTTCGCAAAAAATGTCCTCAATAGGAATAGGGGAATCCCAATTGAGGACATCGGGGATTAGAGGCTGGAGATTAGGGAGTGCGGGTCTCCACTCTCCCCATCGGAAACCTGTTTTTGGGCGAGCGCTTAATCGGCGGGCACGGCCGTTTCGCCATTCTCGCTAACAATCGGTTCAAACTCATCTGTGGGCAACCCGGCTTCGCGGCGAATGAGATACTCCAACTCATCCAACAACGCTGGATTTTCCGCCAGATACGTTTTGGCATTTTCCCGGCCCTGCCCCAACAGCGTTTCACCATATCGGAAATAAGCGCCGCGCTTGTCCACCAGATTGTAATCTACAGCCAAACCCAACACATCTCCCGTCAGGGAGATCCCCTGGGCATACATGATGTCAAATTCGCATTCGGTGAATGGGGGAGCGACCTTGTTCTTTTTTACCTTGATGCGGGTGCGGTTGCCGATGACATCGGCGCCAGATTTAATGGCTTGAATCCGGCGAATGTCCAGACGCACAGAGGCGTAAAATTTGAGCGCATTGCCGCCGCTGGTGGTTTCTGGGCTGCCAAACATCACGCCAATTTTAGAGCGTAACTGGTTGGTGAAGATGACGACGGTGTTGGTTTGTTTGATGATGCCAGACAATTTACGCAACGCCTGGGACATGAGCCGGGCCTGGAGACCCATATGGGAATCGCCCATTTCCCCTTCGATTTCGGCGCGAGGAACCAGCGCCGCTACCGAGTCTACGACGACGACATCCATGGTGCCGGAACGGATGAGGGCTTCGGCGATTTCCAACGCTTGTTCGCCGGTGTCGGGTTGGGAAACGTACAAATCGTCAATGTTGACTCCGCATTTAGCGGCATAGATGGGATCAAGGGCGTGCTCCATGTCTACGAAAGCGCAAATGCCGCCCCGCTTTTGCGCTTCGGCGATGATGTGCTGGGCAAGCGTCGTTTTACCGGATGATTCTGGCCCGTAGATTTCGATGACACGGCCGCGCGGGACGCCGCCGACGCCGAGCGCGATGTCCAGTGAGAGCGAGCCGGTGGGGATGGTTTCCACTTGTAAATGTAGGGCTTCCCCTAACCGCATGATGGCGCCTTCGCCGAATCGTTTGGTGAGGGTGTCGAGGGTTTTTTCTAATGTGGCGGCACGGCCGTCCCCATTTTTTGATTTTGCCATGAGAGAACTCCTTTTGAGTTGATAGATTTTAGGTCGATTAGAACAAAAGTTTAGCACGAATGTTCGCAGAAGTCAATGCCAAATTGACAGCAGTGAACGTATGTTCAAAGTATTTGAGGTAATTGGGATGAGGTCAGCTTATTGTGGCCGATGACCGCTTGACCAGGCGCATTAACGAGGGGATTTCCTGGCCGCCCAGGAGCAGGTTGAGGCTGAGATAAACGATGATTCCGGTGACAGCGCCAATGCCCAGGAAGAGGAAACGGCCGTCTACCAGCCAGCGCGCGCCCCAAACCGCCAGTGACATCACGGCCGTTGCCGCCAAAGCGCGGACGGCCGTCAACGCCAATGATTTGGTGAGCAAGCCGCCCAATTCACGGTGATTGAGCCAAAGCAGAACCGCCGCCAGCAAGGTGAACGCCACCGTGCTGGACAGTGCCAGCCCCATGATGCCGTACATGGGCACAAAAATATAAGCCAGCCCCACATTGACGGCCAGCCAGCCCAGGTAGGCAAACATGGGCGTGCGCGTGTTGTGCCGGGCATAAAACAATCGGGCCACGATTTCCAGAGTGGCTTCGCTAACGATGCGCACGCTGAAAACGAGCAAGACGGAGTACACCAGGCGTGTGGAGTCGGCGTTGAATTGGCCGCCTTCCAGCAAGAAACCGATGGCCGGTTCGCCTAGCAGCGCCAGGAGCGCGGCGGCCGGAATGGTGAGCGTCCAGATGACGCCTATCGCTTGCACCGCCGTGTGCTTCAATCCAGCCCAATCCCCGGCGTTAAACAACTCGGCCATAGTGGGGAACATGACCAGAGCCACGGCCGTGCCAAATAAAGTTTCGGGTAGCTGCATCAAGGCATAGCCGTAAAAATAGCTAGCGGTACTGCCTGTTGGCAAATCCGACGCCAGCCGAATGATGAACAAATCCGCCAGTTGGATCGTCCCCAGCGTGACGATGCGCGGCCCCATCAACCTGATGATCTCGGCCACGCCAGCCAGCCGCAGACGCAAATCCAGCCGGTATTGGAACCGGTACCGAACCAGCGCTGGCGTCTGGATGGTGATGTGCAGCAGACCGCCTACCACCGTCCCCCAGGCTAACCCATGAATGCCCAGGCGGGGCACAAAAAGATACAGCCCCACAAAATAGCCGATGTCCAGCGCCAAAGGGGCCAGAGCCGGTAGGGCGAAATGTTGATGGGCATTGAGAATGCTGCTCAGGACGCCGCTGACGCCAAAAATCGTCGTCTGAATCAGGATGATGCGCATCAGGCTGGCGGTGAGGGCTTGGACTTCCGGGGAAAAGCCGGGCACCAACAGCGCCCGCGTCAGCCAGGGCGCAAAAATCGCCCCCAGCGCGGAAATCGCCCCCAAAATCAGGATGACGAGATTGAGGATGGTGTTGGCCAGACGGCCGCTTTGCCGCACATCTTCGGTGGATAGATATTGAACGTAAACGGGGATGAACGCAGCCGCCAACGATCCGCCGGCAATGACGGTGAAGAAGACTTCGGGCAGTTGGTTGGCGGCGGTGAAGGCGTCGAATTCAGGGCTAATGCCGAAGGTATTGCTGACCAGACGCGCTCGCAGCAAGCCGGTGAGTTTGCCCACGCCAAAAAAGAGGATGACCAGCACAGAGCTTTGCAGCAGATGTCGCGCCCGTTTCATGTTGATGGATTTTACCGTGATGGATCAGATGGGCAACTACGCGATGTCCACGCTTAAATCTCCATAAATCCATTTGCTCTTGAAAGTCCACTTGGGTATAATCCTCTGTCGCTTTGTCTAACTGGCAAATGCCTCATTTTGACACGTTTTCCTGGAAACGACTTGGAACAGTTTTCAAGACAGGCTTCGATAAAGTTTACAGGAAAAAATTATTGCGCTAAACGAAACAAACGTGTAATTTCGACAGGGCTTCGCGCCCTGGTTTTTTTGGAGTAGACAAATGCCGAAACGAACGTATCAACCTAAAATTCGCCGCCGCAAACGAGTCCACGGTTTTCGCCAACGTATGAAAACCCGTGGCGGCCGGAATGTCTTGAAAGCCCGCCGCGCTAAAGGCCGTAGCTCTATGTCAGTTTCCATGAATAACCATGTGAAACGCATTAATTGGAATGGCTCTTCGGCCACAGCTTACCGCGCCAAAAAGCGGTTTGGCGGCGGCTGATCGCGTCGCTGAACGGCGTTCGCTGAACGGGCGTGATTGCCGATGCTGCCTGAACCTTATCGGTTGCGTCGCGGCATTGACGTCCAGCGGGTGCAGCGGCAAGGCCGCTCCTGGCGGCATCCCCTGGTGATTTTGCTTGTCCTGGCTAATTCACAACCTGTC
Source organism: Chloroflexota bacterium (assembly GCA_024277135.1). Classification (GTDB taxonomy): domain Bacteria; phylum Chloroflexota; class Anaerolineae; order Promineifilales; family Promineifilaceae; genus JAJRVV01. Next base: position 5,431 of record JAJRVV010000185.1, read on the forward strand.
AGCCGATTTGCCGTAGTCGCCAGCCGGCGGGTTGGCGGCGCTGTGGCGCGTAACCGCGTCCGGCGTCGTTTGCGGGAGGCGGTTCGGGGGCAGTTGTCCTCGATTTTACCCGGATGGGATTGTGTGTTGATCGCCCGTCAATCGTTGCCCCAGGCATCTTTTTTGGAATTGGAAACGGCCGTTCTGCATCTTTTAGCCCGTGCTCAACTCCTGGATGAACACATTGCTGACGAACAGCAGGGTTGAGGAGTTGTTGGCATGAAGAAAGTTATGCTGCTTTTTATCCGCTTTTATCAAAAAGCGATTTCCCCCATTTTGGGGTCGAGCTGCCGCTTTACGCCAACCTGTTCACATTATGGTTATGAAGCCATTGAAAAACATGGCGTGCTTAAGGGAAGTTGGCTGGCGATTAAGCGCATTGGCCGTTGTCATCCTCTGACTCCCGGAGGTTATGATCCCGTTCCCTAGTGGAGGTCATTCATTGTATCAAGCTAAACGGCCGTTTCGTCGGCCTGCTATTTTTGTATTCATTCTTATTAGTCTGGTGTTGGCGGCCTGTGGTGTCACCGGCACCAATGATAACTGGTCGGGTCTGTCCACCGATGGCGAAAGGGTTTTTGTGGCTTATGGCGCCGGTGTGTTGGCCGTTGACGCCGCTACCGGCGATGAAGTCTGGTCTTTCCCCGAAGAAGCCAATGCCCGCCTGAAATTTTATGCAGCGCCTTCCTGGCAAGACGGCCGTCTCATCTTGGGTGATTACGGCGCGTCAGGCGGGTTGTTGTCTCCGGGTATCATCGTTTCGGTGTATGCCTTGATGGACGATGGCCAGGGATCGCCCGAACTGCTTTGGCAGGACAGCCAACTCGTTCATGACCGGATTGTGGCGCCGCCATTGCAGGTTGGCGATCAAGTCATCGTGTCCACGGCCAACAACTTTGTTTACGCGATGGACGCCGAAAGCGGCCAGTTGAACTGGCAGTTTGAAGCAGGTCATGCCATTTGGGGACAGCCAGCCTATAAAGATGGCGTACTTTTCATCACATCATTAGACAAATCCGTTTATGCGTTGGACATAGAAACAGGCCGCGAAAAATGGCAGCAGACCTTTGCTGGCGCCATCGCCGGCGCGCCGGTTCTCAATGAGAACTTGGTTTATGTCGCTAATTTTGACAACAAGATTCATGCGCTGGACATTGAAACCGGGACCGAACGGTGGACGGCCGTAGCTGAAGATTGGATTTGGGGCGCGCCCGCTTATGCTGATGGCGTGCTGTACTTTGCCGACGCTCAGGGCAATGTATTTGCCGTCAATGCCCGGAACGGCGATCAAATCTGGAAACAGGCCATCGAACTGCCCGTCCAATCCAGCCCGGTTGTTTCCGGCGACATTGTATACATCGCCGCCGATGGTTCCGGCGAAGAGCCATCAGGGCAGTTATTGGCCCTATCCACCCAAGACGGCTCTGAACTCTGGAAAAAGGATGCCTCCGCGCCCCTATTTAGCACCCCAATTATTGTGGGCGAGCAAATCATTGCAGCCATGCAAAGCGAAACGGCTCTGCTCATCGCCTTCGATCTGGAAACGGGCGCCGAGAAATGGAAATTAGCGCCGCCAGGATAAATAGCAAGATGGGTTCAATCTCCAAGATTGAACCCATCTGATCAGTTAACAAAACCTTACGTTTGATACCTTTATCATTAATCCCGTTATCAACGCCCTGCTTCTCCTTTACGATGTGTTGGGCAACAATTTCATTCTGGCGATTGCCGTGTTTACGGTCATTTCCCGGGTATTAACGCTGCCCATGAACCTGCGTCAACAGCGTTCCAGCCTGAAAATGCAAGAAATGCAGCCGCAGGTTCAGGCAATTCAGAAAAAATACCGGGACAACCCGCAGAAAATGCAGGAAGAGTTCAAGAAAATTGGTTACAACCCGGCTGAGAGTGTGGCGGGTTGTCTGCCCATGTTAGTGACGATGCCCATTTGGATTGGTTTGTATCGGGCTATTTTGTTCATTCTTAGCTCGACGCCGCAAGGGCTGTTCCAGCTTTCGCAGCGGGCTTACTCTGGCATTAACCTGACGAATATCTTGCCAATTCCGACCAAATTCCTCTGGTTGAATTTAGCTCAGCCTGACCCGCTTTTCATTTTGCCGCTGTTGGTCTTTGGCACGATGTTTCTCCAGCAAAAGTTGATGGCGCCACCCAAAAAAGATGATGACAAGAAGAAAGGGAAGGATGAGAATCCGGCCGCGGCCATGACCCAATCCATGCAGTATACGATGCCGATCATGTTTGGCTTCTTCTCGCTGCAATTCCAGGCTGGCTTGTCCATTTATTTTGTGTTGAGCAATATCATCGGGATTTTCCAGGGGTTGTATACGCGGCGGGAGATGGAGGCTTATAAGGCCGCCCATCCGAAGAAAACGAAAAAAACGATCCCGGCAAACAATGGCGCAACGTCAAAAGTAGAGGTTCAGGATGATAAGGCGTTGGAAGTGGCTATGAAAGGCACTGCTGCCGAGAGGAAGCAGTATCAGCCGCGCAAGCGTACGTCTAAACGGAAAAAACGGGCTAAGTGATCACCAAAAATTAATTCCCGTTTTTGTAGCCGCGGTTTCTTACCGTGCAAGCGTAAACGCGGTAAGAAACCGCGGCTACGCTATTTCTGATAATTATGAAGGGAAGGGATATGTCAAAGCGAACGCGCGAAATTCAGGCTTACGGCCAAGATGTTGAGGCCGCTATTGAATCAGGCTTGGCGGAATTGGGAGTGAGCCGGTCTGATGTCATTATTGAAGTGGTGGATGAAGGCAGCAAGGGGCTGTTGGGAATTGGCAGTCGCCCGGCGTTGGTGCGGTTGACGTCTTTGAAATTGGAGCCGGCAAAAGTGGCGGAAGTGGTGGAAGCGCCAACGGCCGTTCCCCAGGCCGAAAAAACAGTAGATGTGGCGCAGGACACGGCCGTTTCCGACATCGCAGACGAGTCGAAAGTAGCCGAAGAGATTTTGGGCCAACTATTGGACATGATGCATGTTGACGCCGCCATCAAAACCTCCATATCCGACCCCGATGATATAACCGGCCGTCAAATCCCCATCCTTGAAATCCAGGGCGGTGATCTGGGCGGCTTGATTGGGCCGCGCGGCGAGACACTCAACGCCCTGCAATTTATCTCCCGGCTCATGGTCGGCCACAAAATACAGCAGCGTTCCTCATTTGTCATTGACGTACAGGGGTATCGCCAGCGCCGGGAACAAGCCCTGGCCCGTCTGGCAGAACGGATGGCGCGCAAAGTGGCTGCTCGCCAGCGCCCCGCCACGCTGGAACCGATGCCCCCCCACGAACGGCGCATCATCCACATCACCCTGCGCGACAGCGATGAAGTTTACACGCAAAGCGTGGGCGAAGGCAGGCGGCGCAAAGTCCGCATTATCCCCAAATAGGCGTCAAACCCCCATACAAAAATCCCCAGGGCGATTGGTTTACCGCTAATCGCCTTTTTGTCACCTGCGTCATACATGATTGGGCAAAATTCCATAAAAATCAGTGACATTTGTCATATTCACTTTTTTTTGACCTGCGTTATAGTTAGGCGTGTATAGTTTTGCATAGATTCGCAAAGATTTACTTCGATTTTATACCCGCTTAAGGAGACCTATCACCGATGGAACAGACGCCCTATCCTTCACCACGCTTAATTTTCTGGGAGTCCACGGCCGGTTGTAATTTAGAGTGCATTCATTGTCGTCGCATCACCGTTGCCGACCAATTGTTGCCCCAAGATTTGAAGACGCAAGAAGTTTTCGCCATGATCGACAACATCGCCTCCTTTGGCCGCCCCATTTTTGTGTTGTCGGGTGGCGAGCCGTTGTTCCGCCCCGACATTTACGACATCGCCCGCCACGCCGCCGACGCCGGCTTGATTGTGGCCCTGGCGACCAATGGCACTTTGATTGACGCCGCCACCGCCCAAAAGATCAAAGAGGCCGGTATCCGCCGGGTGAGTATCAGTTTTGATGGCGCTGATGCGGCCACGCACGATGTTTTTCGCGGCCCCTGCGCTTTTGACCGGGCAATGCGGGGGATGGGGCATTTGCGCGATGTAGGCGTGCCCTATCAAATCAACACCACCGTCGCCAGCCACAATGTGCATCAGATGGAAGAGACGCTGGCTCTGGCGAAAGAGATTGGGGCGGTGGCTTTGCATCTGTTTTTGCTGGTTCCGGTGGGCTGCGGCGTGGAGATCGCCGACGATAAGCAAATCACCCCGGCACAGTATGAAGAGGTGTTGAACTGGATGTATGACGCTGAGATGGAAGGGGGCATTGAACTGAAAGCGACCTGCGCCCCGCATTATTTCCGCATTGCCCGGCAGCGGATGGCGGAAGACCGGCGCAACGGCATTGAGCGGAAACGGCCGGACAGTATGCACCGTCAAAAACACGCCGGCGGCGGGCATCCAGGCGGGCATCCGGGCGGCCGTCACGCCATGAATGCGATGACCAAAGGCTGCCTGGCCGGCACCGGGGTCAGCTTCATCAGCCATCGCGGCGAAGTGTTCCCCTGCGGCTATCTACCGATGGAAGCGGGTAATGTGCGCGCGCAGCCGTTCCAAACCATTTGGGAAGATTCGACGTTGTTTGCCCAACTGCGTGACTCGGACTTGCTGGGCGGCAAATGCGGCGTGTGCGAGTTTAAGAATTTATGCAGCGGCTGCCGCGCCCGCGCCTATGGCATGACGGGCGATTTCCTGGGCGAAGAGCCATTCTGCACTTATACGCCGCGAAAAGCAAAACCCGGCGTTTTGGCGGCCGTATGACAGACTCCCGACCCCGCCACGTCGCCATCGTGGGCGGCGGCATCACTGGCATGAGCTTTGCCTGGCATTTGCAGCAGCAAGCCAGGGAAGCTGGTCTGGAGGTGACGTACACCCTTTTGGAAGAATCGGGCCGTTGGGGTGGCAAAATCCGCACCGATTACGTGGAGGGGTACGCCGATGAGCCGTTTGTGGTGGAAGGCGGCCCCGATGCGGTGTTGACGCAGAAGCCGTGGGCGCTGCAAATGGCGCGGCAAATGGGTTTGGGCGGCCGGCTGTGGCCCACGAATGATGACCGCCGCCAAACCTTTGTGGTGCATCGAGGCCGGCCGACGCCGCTGCCAGATGGGTTGTTGCTGATCGTGCCCACCAAAATCACGCCCTTTGTTTTTTCCCGGCTCATCTCGCCCTGGGGCAAGCTGCGCATGGGGCTGGATTTGTTTATCCCGCCTAAACGGGACGGGGCGGATGAGACGCTGGCCGATTTTATGCGGCGGCGATTGGGGTCGGAAGCGCTGGACAAGCTGGCGGAGCCGCTGCTATCCGGCATTTACAACGCGGATGCGGAGATGCAAAGTTTGCTGGCGACGTTCCCCCGTTTTCGTGATTTGGAAGTGAAGTATGGCAGTTTGATGCGGGGGATGCTGGCGGCGCGCAAGGCACGGCCGTCTCCTTCTGCCAATGGCAAGAAACCGGCCATGTTCACCTCCTTCAAAAATGGGATGCAGGAGTTGGTGGATGGGCTGCTGCCCCATTTGACGGGAGATTTGCGCTTAGGAACGGCCGTACACGCCATCAAGAAAAAAGCAAACGGCTACCAATTATCGTTGAACAATAAGGAGACCCTGACGGCCGATGTGGTATTGTTGGCCGTGCCTGCCTTTGTGGCCGCCAAATTGATCAAACCCTTTAGTCAGGCAGTTGCCGATGACTTCAACCGCATCCGCTATGTCAGCACCGGAACCGTCTCGCTGGCCTTTCGCCGGGACGAAATCGGGCATCCCTTGAACGGGTTTGGCCTGGTCATCCCCCGCAGCGAAAAGCGGCGCGTCAACGCCATCACCTGGTCATCCACCAAGTTTAACAACCGGGCTCCGGACGGATTTGCGCTGCTACGCGTTTTCTTTGGCGGCTCGCGCACGCCGGAAATGATGTCGGCGGCGGATGAAGATTTGCTGGCGACGGTCAGCGCCGAGTTAGAGTCGTTGATGGGCGTTACGGCCGAACCGCTGTTCCACCGCATTTTCCGCTGGCACAAATCCAATCCGCAGTATGATGTGGGACATTTGGATCGGGTGGCGCGTATCGAAGCGGCGCTGCCGCCGGGGTTGTGGGTGACGGGGAGTCCGTATCGCGGGGTGGGGGTTCCTGATTGTGTGCATCAGGCGCAGCAGACGGCCGTGCGGGTGATTGAGGAATTGTCAGGAGATTGACTGCATTGGACAAAGGGCGTCGAACACAGATATTGACAGCGCCCAATGAGTGCTGATAGACTGCTATTAAAATTCTATCTCAAAGAGGATCGACAATGACAATCACCGAGGAGCGTACACAACTACAACTCCATCATTGGATTGATAAATTACCACCTAACCAGCTTGATTTGGTCTATCGTCTTGTTGAGGAATTGGTTGGAGATAAGCAAGATGAAACAGCTTATTTGCTGAGCAGCGACAAGATGAAAGAGCGATTGCTGGCCGCCCGCGAAAGCGGCGAAGGAATTCCCATCGAGACAGTCCGTGAAAAACTTGGAATTTGAACCGCGCGCGTTGGAAGATTTAACCTGGTGGATTCGTCACAACCGTAAAACCGCCTTACGCATTATGCGGCTTGTTGAGAACATTCAGCAGATGCCGTTCGAGGGATTGGGAAAGCCGGAGTCGTTAAAACGAAACTTGAGCGGCCTCTGGTCGCGGCGAATTGATCGTGAGCATCGTCTTGTTTACGAGGTTTTGGAAGACAAAATTCGCGTTCTCGCTTGCCGGTTTCATTACGACTGATCCCGTTCGCTTAAAAGGGCGTGTTCAACGCATTGCGGACATCGTCCCCGCGCAGAGCGTCCGCCATCTGTTCTGCAATTTGCACGGCCACATTCCGCTGCGCCTCTTTGCTGGACGCGCCCAAATGGGGGGTGTGCAGCGCGTTGGGCAGGCCGATGAGCGGGTTCCCTGTGGGGGGTTCGCTGCTGTACACGTCTATGGCCGCGGCGCGGACACGGCCGTTTTGCAAAGCTTCAGCCAGCGCCGCTTCGTCCACCAGTTTGCCCCGGGCTACGTTGATTAGAATGACGCTCTCTTTCATCCGGGCGATGGCGTCGGCGTTGATCATGCGCGTGGTTTCGGGGGTGACGGCCGTGTGCAGCGTGATGATGTCCGCCTGGGCCAACAAACTATCCAGATCAACCATCGTTACCCCCAACGATTGTCCCGTCTCCGGCGACACATACGGGTCAAACGCCATGATCTCCATGCCAAACGCCTTGGCCCGTTCCGCCACCAGCCGCCCAATCCGGCCAAAGCCGATGATGCCCAACGTTTTGCCGTACAATTCCGTGCCCACAAACTGAGAACGCGCCCACTCTCCGGCCAGCAGGGAGGCGTGGGCCGGGGCTGTGTGCCGGTTGACGGCCAGCATCAACGCCATCGTCTGCTCGGCGGTGGCGATGCTGTTGGCGCCCGGCGTGTTCATCACAATCACGCCGCGCATGGTGGCCGCCTCAATATCAATGTTGTCCACCCCCATCCCGGCGCGGCCCACCACTTTGAGGTTGGTGGCGGCCGTCAGCACGTCAGCGTCCACCTGGGTGCCGCTACGGATGATCAACCCGTCGTAACTGGGGATGATTTCCAGCAGTTCCGCCTTGCTCAAGCCGGGTTTCAGGTCATATTGGATGTCGTCCATCTGATCGAGCCGTTCCAGCCCGGCTTTGCCTAGTTTGTCTGAGATGAGAATGTGGTACATGGATTACCCCTTGTTTGTGGCGGCGGGACATGAAATGCGCCGTCGGCCGTTTGATGATGATTGGTAAGATTATACCCGTCCCGCCACCTTGAAGAAACCCTTGTTTCCGGATTACGGCACACTCTTTGACATGTTTTGCATTGCGAGAACCTCTGGAAAAAGCGCGTCGCACATTGGCTGTTGCTGGTGGTTGACAATGTTATTTTTATTTTCTACCATTAAGTAATACATGTGAAATAAAGTAAGGAGATTCTGATGGCGCAAACGACAGTAACGAGTAAAGGACAGGTAACAATTCCCAAAGCAATCAGGGAAGCGCTCTCTCTGTTTGCCGGGGACAGGGTGGAGTTCATTCTCACCGAGGATAACGAAGCGCTTGTGCGTCCTGTTACCAAGCGGGTAGACGACGTTTTTGGCCGGTTATATAAAGAGGGGCGAATGGTCGTTTCCACTGAAGAAATGGACATCGCCGTCAAAAACGCATACAGGAGCGCACCGCATGAATGCCGTGGACACAAACATATTGGTGCGGTTCCTTACGAAAGATGATGCGCAGCAATCAAGTCTGGTTTATACGTTGTTCAAACGAGCCGAGCGGCAGGGCGAGGCGTTGTTTGTGCCAATCGTCGTTGTTCTGGAAATGATTTGGGTGTTGGAGTCAGCATACGGCATAACGCGAGCAGGAATCATTGCATCAATAAACGATTTGCTATCCATGCCTATTTTAACGTTTGAGACACAACCGGCCATGCAAAAATTTATCGTCTCCGCGCGAAAGAACGATTTTGATTTGTCCGATTTACTGTTAGCTCATTCCGCCGCCCATTCACATTGTCAGAAAGTGTACACATTCGATAAAAAAGCATCAAAATTTAGCCGGTTTGAGCTTCTTTCGTGATTGTGCCGGTGTAGATTGCCTTGTGAAAGAAAATTGAACTGCATAACGGTTGTCGTCCAAATTGGGCTTAGACGCGCAAAACGGCCGTCATCCCGCCAAAAACGCATCCATCGCCGCGAACAACTCTTCCATATCCGTCAACTGCAAATCCCCCATGTGGGCGATGCGGAAGGTTTTGTTTTTCAACTTGGCGCCGTAGCCGTTGGAGATGATCATGCCCCGGCCGCGCAGGAAGGCGTTGAGAGCCGGAATGTTAATTTCCAGGCTGTTGGCAAGGCAGGTGACGGTGGGGGAGGCGTAGGCTTCATCGGCCAAAAGCTGGAAGCCATGCCCTTTGGCCCAGGCGATGGCGCTGTCGCGCATGGCTAGATGGCGGGCGAAGCGGGCTTCCATCCCCTCGGCCAGCATCCGGTCAAGCTGCACATCCAGAGCGTAAAGCAGGGAGACGGCCGGAGTCGCCGGCGTCTGGTTCTTTTGCAGATATTTGTCCAGCAAGAGGAAGTCGAAGTAGTAGCCGCGATGGGGGATGCTTTTGGCTTTGGCCATGGCCCGGTCGGAGACGGCGCAGAAGGCGAGGCCGGGCGGCAGGGCGAACGCTTTTTGGCTGCCGGTGAGCGCCACGTCCAAATCCCAGGCGTCAAATTCCAGCCGGACGCCGGAGAGGCCGCTGACGGAATCCACCAGGATCATGATGTCGTCGCCGTTGGGCAGGGCGCGGATGGCGGCGGCGATTTCCTGGATGGGGTTGGTGACGCCTGTGCTGGTTTCGTTGTGGGTGAGGGCGACAGCGTCAAAGCTGCCAGTCGCCAATCGCTCTACCACCATCTCCGGGGTGATGGCCTGCCCCCATTCCACCTCTAGCACGTCGTTGGCGATGCCGTTGCCCTCCACAATTTGCCGCCAGCGGTGGCTGAAGGCGCCGCAGACGGTGTTGAGGATTTTTTTGCCGACGGTGTTGCGTACGGCCGCTTCCATCAATCCGGTCCCTGACGAGGCGGCGATGAGGACGCGCTTGTTCGTGTAGAAAACCTGCTGGAGTTTGGGTTCGATACGGCCGATCAACTCGGCGCATTCCGGCATGCGGTGGCCGATCATCCATTCGGTTTGGGCGTTAAGGATGTCGGGGCTGACTTCGGTGGGGCCGGGAATGAATAGTTTGATGTGTTTGTTGGAATTTCTGGTTGAGTCGCTCATTTTGAAAGGTCAAACCTCCTTAGCCTATATTTCGCACATTAAAAACCGAATAGAGAGAAAAAAGGTGGCGAAGATGCCTCCTTCGTGGCAAAGTTTATGGTGATAACCCACTTCACCAGAGACACCTTCTTATGAATTTTGCCATAAAAAACAGCTACACACGAATTTTCGTCTGGCTCATCTGGTTCCTTGCCTTGTTGGTTTTCAGCCAGCCGGCAGATAC
>JAJRVV010000186.1 GCA_024277135.1 Chloroflexota bacterium
AGTTGGGGGTTAGTTTTTATCAATATGTGCTTGACCGGGTTTCACAGAAAAATGCAATGCCGTCGTTGGCGGACATCATCCGCTCACGTGGTCAACCTGATTTAACTCCCCTGTGATTACCCCAGATTTTTGAGAAGATACACTTTGTGGCGGATAAGATAGAGTAGAGCAAGAGGATAAAGGTCAGAGATAGCGGGAACATGTCAACAATCCTGGTGGTGGACGACGACAAAGAAGTCGTCCGGCTCATGCGCGGTTATTTGGAAAAAGCCGGGTACGCGGTGTTAACTGCCTACAACGGGGAAACGGCGCTGCACATGATACGCCGGGAACGCCCCGACCTGGTTTTGCTCGATCTGATGCTGCCTGACCGGGATGGCTGGGAAATCACCCGCATCGTTCGCACTGACGCCCTTTTGGCGCAAACCCCCATCATCATGCTGACAGCGCGGGTGGAAGATGCCAATACAATCGTGGGGCTGGAGATAGGGGCGGATGATTATGTGACGAAACCATACAATCCGCGGGAAGTGGTGGCCCGGGTACGCGCCCGCTTACGCATCCAACAAGGACTGCCGGAGGCGGCCCAACTGCCGGTTTTGCGGGCGGGTGATTTGGAAATAGATGTGGGTCGGCGGGAAGTGCGCGTTGACGGCCGTCGCCTCACCCTAACCGCCACCGAATTCGACCTGCTGCACATCCTGACGGAACAAACCGGATATGGTCTCACCCGGCAGCAGCTTATCAACCGGGCATTGGGAGATGATTACGCCGGTCTGGATAGGACGCTAGACAGTCATATGCGTAATTTGCGTCGTAAAATCGAGCCGAATCCGCGCCAACCCATCTACATCAAAACGGTGTACGGCGTTGGCTATCGATTGGAAAGAGAGTGAGGAACGGAGAACGGAGCGTGGAAAGCGCATTCTCCCCCTTCTCCTCCGCCCCCCTGCTCCCCACATCAAAACCATGAACCGTCTCTGGGTACGCTTTAGCCTGACCATCATCATCATACTCCTCATCACCATCTCTCCCATCGCCTATCGCTGGCTGGCTCACCAGGTGGAATTCATCCCCTTTGAGCCTCGCCGCACCTTTGCCTCGCCGCCTGATTTTGAAGGCGTTGACCCAGAACGAACTGAGCAGTTTCGGGCGCGAATCGAGGAACAGGCCGCCACCAACATTTTACGGGTGGCGGTGGTGGGTGGGGCAGCCGGTCTGTTAGTGGGCGTCTGGCTCAGCCGGGGATTGACCCGGCCGCTCACCCGGCTGGCGGAGGGGGCGCAGGCCATCGCCCAACGAGATTTGAGCGCGCGGGTTCCGGTTAGCGGCGTACGGGAGATTCAATCGGTGGCTGAATCGTTTAATCGCATGGCCGCCGAACTTGAGTTGGCCGAAACTCTGCGTCGCAATTTGCTCGCGGATGTGGCGCATGAACTGCGCCATCCGGTGCATCTCATTCAGGGGAATTTGCAGGCGATTTTGGACGGGGTGTATGATCTGGACATGGCCGAAGTCGCCCGATTGGCGGATCAGGCGGGGCTGTTGACCCGATTAGTGGCAGATTTGCATGAACTGGCGTTGGCGGAAGCGCACCAACTGCCATTGGTTCAACAATCGGCAAATGTGGCGGAACTGGTCAGGAACACGGTGGATTCGTTACGGCCGTCTGCGGTGGAAAAAGAGGTGGAGTTGGCCATGGTCATCCCGGAAACGGCCGTCACTCACCACATAGACCCCACCCGCATCCGGCAAGCTCTGCAAAACCTGATCAACAACGCTATCCGGTACACGCCCGCGCCATCGTAGAAGCGCGCGGCGGCACGCTGACGGCCGCCAGCGATGGACTAGGCCAGGGCGCGGTATTTACCATCCACCTGCCATCCGTCAACCTCTAGCATTCACCCATCAAAATACGGCCGTCCCTCCCCCCGCCACAGCTTAAACAAATGGGGTATCCGGCTGATGTGGCCAGGATCAAGCTCGTCAGGGAGTTCCTGTTCGCCAAACCAGCCCATCGCCAGCGTTTCCTGGGGATGAACCGGGGAATCGGGCTGGTCGCCGTTGAGCGGCCGCGCCCGGAACACGAAGTGGTACAGATGGTGGCGGGTGGCGGAGCCGCACAAACGAGAATCCCACACCCCGGCCAACTCGACCACTTCACAGCGGACGCCGGTTTCTTCGTATGCTTCGCGCATGGCGCCGGCGGCGGCCGTCTCGCCCACTTCCAATGCGCCGCCGGGCAGCGCCCATTTGCCGTTGTCGGCGCGCTGGATGAGGAGGAGACGGCCGTCCTCATCAAACACCGCCGCATCCGCCACCGAAATTGGGGTGGGCCGGGAGAAAATTGGGGCGCGCAAAGGTTCCAGGTCAGCCAGTTCGTCCCCATTTGCCAACGCCATCAGCCCCATGGCGATGCTCTGGATTTGTTGGTAGTTGGCTTTGTCGTAGACGTTATCGGTGAAATACTGCCCCATGGCTGACATATCGCGTAAACGGTCGGCCCACAGGGTGATTTGTTGGGCAGGGGTCATGATGTGTGTCTCCTTCAATTCTAGAATTTGGAGGTCGGAGGATAGTCCCCCTGCTGCTGCCCGTCAACCGAAAGCAAACGGCCGTGCCTGGTTCGTAGCACGGCCGTTGCCAAATTGATAACTTCAAGACGCAATCGTCACGACCAAAGTTGCCCCACCACCGTCAGCAGTTCCTCCGCGTCAAACGAGGAGGCGATGATGGCCTGGACGCCCATCGCCCGCAGCCTATCCACATCCGCCCCGGCCATCGTCAGCGCCGCTACCGGCACGGCCGTCCGCCCTGCCCATTCGCCCGCATCCAGTTCCGGCGGCTGATGGCCGACCAGGAGCAGATCGACGGCCGTCCCCGCCAATTTGTCCAACGCTTCGGGGGTGGAAACGGCCGTCTGCACCCCATATCCGGCCCCTTTCAACAATCGGGACACCTGTTCCCTGATTAAACCGTCATTCACTATGATCAGAATCATCCGTCACCTCCTGACACAAGTATACCCCTTGTTCCCCCGCCCTTCATCCGATAAGCTAAGTGAGCGTCCATAAATAAGTTCCCTTTTTTTACGAGAATGTTTCGGGAATTGCAATTCCCGAAACAAATAATGGACGGTTACTAAGCGCCTTTCCCGTCCACCCGATCCGACGATAGCACAGGAGGCCTTTTTTTGAACCCATCGGAACCCACCCGCCAGCTCGCCGGCATGAAAGCGTTTATCCTCATATGGATCGGCCAGTTTGTGTCCATACTAGGCAGCGCCATGACCGGCTTTGCCATCCCCATCTACATTTTTAGCGAAACGGAACGGGTGCGCGAACTGGCGTTGCTGGGATTGGCGTTTATGCTGCCGCTCATCCTCCTCAGCCCCATTGCCGGCACCATTGTGGACCGAAACAACCGCAAAAAGATGATGATCCTTAGCGATTTGGCAGCGGGGCTGACCACCATCGCCGTCTTCATCCTGGTACGCGCCGACTCGCTGGAAATCTGGCATCTGTACATCACCAATGCCATCAATGGCGCCTTCCAAACGCTGCAATGGCCCGCCTACTCCGCCGCCATCAGCGTGATGATCGACAAGAAGCAGTACGGCCGCGCCCACGGCCTCACCTCCCTGGCCCAATCCGGCTCCGGCATCTTCGCCCCCGTCCTGGCCGGGGCGCTGTTAAGCTTCATCGGCTTGCAAGGCATTTTGCTAATTGACATCATCACCTTCATCTTCGCCATCAGCGCCTTGCTGTTCATCTTCGTCCCCAACCCGCCGCGCACGGTGGAAGGACAAAAGGGCCAGGGCAGCTTTTGGCGGGAGACGGGGTATGGGTTCAGGTATATCTGGGAACGGCCGTCCCTCCTCGGTTTGCAGCTCATCTTCTTCACCGGCAACTTCTTCGCCACCTGGCCTTCACCGCCCAGGCCGCCATGATTTTGTTCCGCACCCAGCAAAACGCGCAGCAGTTTGCCTGGGTCTTTTCCGCCGGGGCCATTGGCGGCGTGGTCGGCGGCCTGCTCATGAGCGCCTGGGGCGGCCCCAAACGGCGGGTTCACGGCGTGTTGATGGGCTGGTTTTTTACCGGACTGCTGGGAACCACCCTAATGGGGTTGGGACGCATCTGGCCAGTATGGGCGGCGGCCGCGTTTTGCGCCAACCTGCTCATCCCCATCATCAACGGCTCTAACCAGGCCATCTGGCAGGCCAAAGTGGCCCCCGACGTGCAAGGGCGCGTCTTCTCTGTGCGCCGCCTCATCGCCTGGGCCGTCATCCCCATGGCCAACTTGCTGGCGATTCCGCTGACGGACGGCTGGCTGGAACCGGCCATGCGCGAAGGCGGCCGTCTGCTGAACCTGTTTGGCTGGCTGGCGGGCAGCGGGCCGGGGACAGGCATCGCCCTGCTCTACATCTTCACCGGCGGCATCGCAGCCCTGGTCGGCCTCAGCGGCTACCTCTTCCCCGCCATCCGCCACGCCGAAACCCGCCTGCCCGACCATGACCAAATGCAATTGGTCAACGACGCCCATTAACAATTAACAATTAACAATTAACAATTCATTATTCATTATTCATTATTCATTATTCATTATTCATTATCCTCTTGCCCCCCACCCCAAAATCCATTATCCTTCCTCTGTCACCCCCTCATCCACAAGGAGGAAAATTGTGTCCAATCCATCCCCCCAACAACTACGCAACATCCTCGCCGATTATTTCAGTCTGGGCGAACTCCGTTCCTTGAGCTTCGATCTGGGCATTGATTACGAAAATTTGGAAGGCGGCAGCAAACCAGGCAAGGCGCTGGCGTTGGTGACATACGCCCAGCGGCACGGCCGGTACGCCGACCTAGTGAATGCCGTCCGCCAAGCCCGCCCCCGCCTCAACCTGGATGCGCCTGCCGACTTGCCACCGTCCCCCGGCGGCCAACCTCCCGCCAGCGGCGGCGCGCCGATTAACATTCATGTAGAAGGGGATTTAGTACAAGGAGATAAAAAAATGGAAGGCGATAAAATCACAGTTGGCGACATTACCAACAGCAAGGGCGTGGCGATTGGACGGGGGGCATCGGCCGTTGTCACCATCAACACCATGCCGCCGGTAGACGACCCCACCAAGCGGGAATTAGAAAGCCTGATCGCTGAACTCAACGCCGCGCTGCAACAAATACCCGAAAACAGAGCCGAAGAAGGCGAAGCGGTTGCCGCAATGACAAAATCGCTCATCGAAAATGCTGCGGCCGAGAAACCGAACAAAGCCATGATGAAAATATCTGGCGAAGGGCTGAAACAGGCGGCAAAAAATATAGCTGACATCATGCCCACCGTTTTGGGCATTGCCACCAAAATCGTGGGGATACTTTTACCGTAGCGGCTGATTTCCCCGGAAACTCCAAGTTTCCGGGGAAATGGTGGGCAACCATGACCGATCATATCAAAACCGGCCATATTTCTGACAGCGAAGCCATTGCCATTGGGCGTGGTGCAACGGCAACCGTCATCCACTTCCCGGACACACCGCCCCAATTTCCTCTGCACAACCTGCCCCCGCCCAACCCCCACTTCAGCGGACGACAGGAATACCTGGCCGCCATCCAATCCGCATTCCAAAATCCCCAATCCGAAATCGTCATCACCCAGGCGATTGCCGGGCTGGGCGGGGTGGGCAAAACGCAGTTGGCGCTGGCCTACGCCCACGCCCGCCAGGACGCCTACGACCTGATCTGGCTGCTGCGGGCGGATGACGCGGCCGCGCTGGACAGCGAGCTGCGCCGGTTGGGAACGATGCTGCGGCTGCCGGTGCAAACCGCCGACGCGGCCGCGGCGCGGCAGATGGTGTTGAGCTGGCTCAACGGCGCGGAGCGGCGCTGGCTGCTGCTGTATGACAACGTGGACGAGATGGATGCGGGGGAGCTGCGGCCGTTCCTGCCCGGCGGCCGGGGACATCTGCTCATCACCTCGCGCCGGCCCCATTGGCCGCGGGCGCAGCGGCTGCGGCTGGACGTGTTTACGGCGGCGGAGGCGGCAGATTTTTGGCCGAAGCGGATAGAGCGAGAGATAGAGATAGAGGAAGAGGACGTGCTGGCTGAACTGGCGGCGGAATTGGGCCGCTTGCCGCTGGCGCTGGAACAGGCGGCGGCGTACATGGAGCGGCGGCGGAAAAGCGCCGCCGACTACCTGCGGCTGTACCGGCAGCGGCGGCGGGCGTTGTGGCAGCGACAGCCGCCGCCGGATGATTACCATGCCACCATCACCACCACATGGGAAATGGCGTTTGACCATGCGCAGCAAACGCCGGGGGCCGCCGACCTGCTCAACCTCTGCTGCTTCCTGTCCCCGGACGACATCCCGCTGGACGCAGTAAGGGCGCACGCCGCCGCCTTGCCGGATGAACTGGCGGCGGTGATGGCGGACGAATTGGCGCGGGACGACGCCCTGGCGGCGCTGACTGCTTACTCGCTGGCCACGGCGGCGGATGGGCAGTTGGCGGTACACCGGTTGGTGCAGGCAGTGGCGCGGGAACGGATGGGGGCGGAACGAGCTAAAACATGGGCGGAGGCAGCTGTCAAACTTTTGAGCCGGGCCTGGCCGTTTGACCCGCAAGACATGACAACCTGGGAAGATTGCCCCACCCTGCTGCCACACCTGATGGCGGCAGCGGGGTATGCAGAAGAGAATGAGGTGTACACCGAACAAGCCGCTGCGCTTAATGGAAAAATTACTTTTTATCTAGGCTTTTTTGGCGACAATCGGGCTGCTTTGCCATTCTCAAAACGGGCGCTGGCGATTTTTGAAAAAGCGCTGGGTCCCGACCACCCCGACACCGCCCTCAGCCTCAACAACCTGGGCTACTTGCTGCGAGCCATGGGGGAGTTGGCGGCGGCGCGGCCGTACTACGAACGGGCGCTGGCGATTCGGGAAAATGCGCTGGGCGCCGACCACCCCGACACCGCCACCAGCCTCAACAACCTGGGCGCGCTGCTGCGAGCCATGGGGGAGTTGGCGGCGGCGCGGCCGTACTACGAACGGGCGCTGGCGATTCGGGAAAATGCGCTGGGTCCCGACCACCCCGACACCGCCCTCAGCCTCAACAACCTGGCGATTCTGTCGTATTATGAAAAAGATTTATCCAAAGCGGCGCAGTTGATGCGGCGGGCGCTGGCAATTTGGGAAAAAGCGTTGGGCAGCCACCATCCGCAAACCCAATCCGCCCGCGAGACCCTTTCTGCCATCGAAACCGCGTTGTCGTAGGGGCGGGATGGCGCGGCATGGCGTTGGCCGAAACGTATCACCTGGTCTCCGCGCCTTCTCGCCCCGCCCCCGCCCCCGGCATGTTGGCGGGCCCGCATGTTGGGCGAGATGGGCGGGAGAGAACGGGGTTTGTCTGGCAAAGATGTTGCCCCGCCCATCCCGCCCCTACCGTTGGTTTTTTGCGGCCGCCCGGTTTAATGGCCCGCATGTTGGGCGAGATGGGCGGGGTAGCCCATCCCGCCCCTGCCATGTTGGGGTTTTCTTCGTATAATTTGACCATGCCCAAATATGATCCCCGCCAACACCATCGTCGTTCCATCCGGTTGAAGGGATGGGATTACCGGGCGCCGGGCGTTTATTTTGTGACGATTTGCACCTTCCGGCGGGAAAATCTGTTTGAACATCCGGCGTTCTACGAAATCGCCGCCAATGCTCTGCGCCGCGTACCGGAACAGGAACACGCCGGGCACGTTCGGTTGGACGTTTGGGTGGTGATGCCCAATCACGCGCATCTGATTTTTATTTTTGTGGATTGGCCGGACGGGGTGGAAGCGGAAACGGCCGCGCCCATCCCGTTCCAAAACGCCGCCGCCGGGTCGTTGGGGGTGGTGGTGGGGCAATATAAAAAGGGCGTCACCGCCCGCATCAACCAATTACGAAAGGCAAGGGGGACGGCCGTGTGGCAGCGGGGGTATTATGAACGCATCATCCGCAACCAACGGGATTTGAACGCCGTCCGGCAATATATCCAAAACAACCCTACCCGTTGGGCGGAAGACCGAGACAATCTGGACAACCTGTTCCGCAAAATGACATACCATCCGTAGGGGCGGGATGGCGCGGGGTGGCGTTGGCAAAACGTGTAACCTGGTCTCCGCGCCATCTCGCCCCCGGCCCCGGCATGTTGGGCGGCCCGCATGTTGGGCGAGATGGCGGGGTGGAACGCCGTTCGTTTGGCAAAGATGTTGCCCCGCCCATCCCGCCCCTACCGCCGGTTTTTCCCGGCCGCTTGGTTTGGCGGCCCGGCATGTTGGGCGTACCGTTTGTTGGCCGGAAGCGCAATTTACCATTTACAATTTACAATTCACAATTCACAATTCCCCATCGGAGGTTTCCCATGACCCAACCCATCACCTGGTTCCGCGTCGGCGACGCCGACATGCTGGCCGCAGGGCGCATCACCACCGTCCAGGCCGGCCATCACACCATCTGCCTCAGCCGCACCGAAAACGGGTATGGCGCCATCGGCAACCAATGCGCCCACCAGGGCGGGCCGCTGGGCGATGGCTTCTTGCAAAACGGCTACGTCGTCTGTCCCTGGCACGCCTGGGAGTATGACCCGCGCAACGGCCAGGCCCCGCCCGATTACGATGACCCGCCCGTCCCCTGCTACCCAGTGGAACTGCGCCAGGACGGCGTCTACATCGGCGTGTACGAGCCGGTGCATACGCCGACGCTGATGGATCAGATGGTGGCGGTGATGACGGATTGGGGAGTGGACACCGTGTTTGGCATGGTGGGCCATTCCAATCTGGGGCTGGCCGACGCTTTTTACAAGGCGGAAAAGGCGGGCAAACTGCGCTACATCGGCATCCGCCACGAGGGAGCCGGGGCTTTTGCCGCCAGCGCCTATGCGAAGTTAACGGGCAAACCGGCCGCCTGCTTCGCCATCGCCGGGCCGGGAGCCACCAATCTGCTCACCGGCCTGTGGGACGCCAAAGTAGATCGGGCGCCCATCCTGGCGCTGACGGGACAGGTGAACACGCAAGTGCTTGGCCCTGGCGCGTTCCAGGAAGTGCCGCTGGACAAGGCGTTTGCGGCGGTGGCGGCGTGGAGCCAGACGGTTTTGCGGCCGGAGAACGCGGCCGAGTTGATGGCGCTGGCGCTCAAGCACGCCATCGTCAAGCGGGACGTAGGCCATCTCATCTTCCCGGACGAGGTGCAGAAGATGCCGGCCTATGACAAAGCGAAACCGAAACCGCGAGACGGCCGTATCGCCCACCCCCACATCACCCCACCCACAGCCGACCTGGATCGGGCCATCGAGATGATCGAAAACGCAGACCGGCCGGGGATCATCGTGGGCAATGGGGCGCGGCCGTTCGCCGGCCAACTCATGGCGCTGGCGGAAAAACTGGACGCGCCCATCATCACCACCTTCAAAGCCAAAGGGATGATTCCCGACAGCCACCCGCTGGCCTGCGGCGTGTTGGGGCGTAGCGGCACTCCTGTAGCCAGCGCCACCATGAACCGCTCTGACCTGCTGCTGGTATTTGGCGCCAGCTTCAGCAACCACACCAGCATCAGCGCCAAGCGCCCCATCATCCAGGTGGATTTCGACCGGATGATGTTGGGCAAATTCCACGAAGTCACCCTGCCCTTGTGGGGCGAAATCGGGACGACGGCTAGGCAAATGATGGCACGGGTTTCACGGCAAAGACGTCCGGAGCGGCAAGAATACGTGGCCCGGTTGTGGGCGCGCTGGCGGGCGGAAAAGCAGAAGCGGGCGCAAAATTACGGGCCGAGCGGCCGTATTCCCAACGCCTTCATTTTCCAGGTGATGAGCGAACTAACGCCGGAAGATGCGGTAATCGCCGTGGACGTGGGCAACAACACCTATGCGTTTGGCATGTATTTTGAGGCGAAGCGGCAGCACATCCTCATGTCCGGCTATCTCGGCTCCATCGGCTTTGCTTTTCCGGCGGCGATGGGGGCGTGGGCGGCGACGGCCGCGTCGCCCAATCCAGCGCGCAAAATCATCGCCGTGGCCGGGGATGGCGGCTTTGGTCAATATCTGGCGGAATTTACGACGGCCGTCAAATACCAGATGCCCATCACCCTGTTGCTGCTCAACAATTCCGAGTTAGCCAAAATCAGCCGGGAGCAGCGCGGGGCCAATTACCATGTGTGGCAAACCAGCCTGCACAACCCCAACTTCGCTGAGTACGCCCAAAACTGCGGCGGCCTGGGCATCCGGGTGACACAGGCGGCGGAACTGCGGCCGGCGCTGGAACAAGCTCTCGCGCATGATGGCCCCAGCATGGTGGAGATCATCAGTTCGGCCGATCAATTGTAGCTACATCGGAAAGGCTTGACATTTTAAACGGAATCAATTATTATTAGTGTGTGTTTTACACTATTTGACAACCACTCATCCCCAGGAGGCAGCAGATTATGCTTGGCATCCATTATTTGAAAGCCGGCCCCACCCAATACGTGCTGCATTATCAGAACGGCCGTATTCGCCACAGCGGTCCCGGCGCCGCTTTTTACTATTACAAACCGGCCGCCACCATCGCCGTCATCCCCATCGGCAGCGCCGACGTCCCTTTCATCTTCAATGAAACGACGGCCGATTTTCAACCGATCACCGTCCAGGGGCAGTTGACCTATCGCATCACCGACCCGGAACTGGTGGCCGGGCTGCTCGATTTCACCATCGCCGGCGACGTTGACCAGTACGCCAGCGAAGACCCGGAGAAGTTGGGGCAGCGATTGGTGAACCTGGTTCAAGTCGCCACCCGCGCCGAAGTGCAAAAACGGCCGTTACGCAGCGCCATCCACGCCTCCGACGAGATCACATCCGACATCCTGGCCCAAATTCAGCAAAACCCGGCCTTACCGGCGCTGGGCGTCAACATCCTCACTCTCTCCATCCTGGCGATCAAACCGGCCCCGGACACAGCCCGGGCGTTGGAGGCGGAAGCCCGCGAATCCTTCCTGCGCCAGGCGGATGAGGCGATTTATGACCGGCGCAACGCCGCGGTGGAGCAGGAACGGCGCATCAAGGAAAACGAGTTGAACACAGAATTAGCCGTCGAAGCCAAAAACCGGCAAATCCGCGAAGCCAAAGCGGAAGCTGATCTGGCGGTGGAACAAAAACAGCAGCAAATCCGGGAAAGCCAGCTAGCCGGGCAAATCCGTCTGGAAGAATCGCGCAAGGAGTTGGTGGCGGCCCGTGCCAAAAACATCCGCACCGAAGCCGAGGCGCAGACGTTTGTCACCCAGGCCAGTTTACGGCCGTTGCAAGAACTGGACAATGAAACCCGGCAGTTGTTAGCCATGCAGTCGGCCGAACCCCGGTTGATGGTGACGATGGCGCTCAAGGAACTGGCCCAAAACGCCAGCAAAATCGGCCAGCTCAACATCTCGCCCGATTTGTTGGAATCGCTTTTGCAGAAATAGACGGGAAGCGAGGAGCGGGTAGCGAAAAAATACCCGCCACCCGCCACAAAACACCATGTACGAAAAAATTATCCTGGTGACGCGACAGACGCGGTTGGAAGAACTGATCGCCCGCTTCAACACCCGCGCCCAGACCAAATTTTACATTGAGCGCAGCGGCGGGGATTTCCAGATGTACCTCCGCGAACATGAAGTCTACCACGCCGCCTTGAGCGCCTTGCGCCAAAGCCTGCAAAAAATCGCCAAAGTCCAGGTGATCGAGCGTTCTTTTCTGCCCAATTTCATCTTCAGCGAAATGGATTTGGTGGTGACGATTGGCATTGACGGCCTGGTGGTGAACACGGCCAAATATCTGGACGGCCAACCCATCATCGCCGTCAATCCCGATCCGGAGACGATTGACGGGGTTTTGCTTCCTTTCGATGTGGCTCAGGCGCCAGCCGTGGCCCGGCTGGCGCTGCGCGGCGAGATGGCGGTACGTCCGGTGACGATGGCTGAAGCGGCGCTGAATGACGGCCAACAATTGATCGCCTTCAACGATCTGTTTATCGGCCGTCATGATCACGTTTCGGCGCGTTACCGCATCCGCATCGGCCAGCAGGCGGAAGCGCACTCCTCCAGCGGCGTCATCGTCTCCACGGGAGCGGGGGCGACAGGCTGGCTCAGCAGTTTGTTTAATATGGCGAACGGCATGATGGCTCAGTTTGGCGGGGAAGAGGCGTTGGCACGGCCGTCCCTCCCCTGGGAGACGGATCAACTCATCTACGTGGTGCGCGAACCCTTCATCAGTAAAACTTCCACCGCCGGGATTGTGTGCGGCCGTATCACCGCCGACGCGCCGCTGCTTTTGGAATCCACCATGCCCGAAGGGGGCGTCATTTTCAGCGATGGCGTGGCCGCCGACTATCTGGCCTTCAACTCCGGGACGACGGCGACCATCAACCTGGCCGCCCAAAAAGCGCGATTGGTGGTCGCTTGAAACAACCTTTCCCCACCCAGTTTCGCCAACGGCATACTTTTGGGTAGAATCCCCCCACTTCAAACAATCAAGACATCCGATGTCTTGTCTCTCATCATGTCAGCATACGCAACAGTGAGAAATCGGATGTCTGTGGTTACGGAGATTTTATGACTGCATTTTGGGAAGGGGTTTTAGCCGGATACGGCATCGCCATTCCGGTCGGCGTCATCGCCATTTTGATCGTCGAAATCGGGCTGCGCCGCGGCTTTTTATCGGCCTTTATGGCCGGGGCCGGGGCCGCCTCCGCCGATCTCATCTACGCCACGCTGGCGGCCGTGGCCGGGGAAGCAGTTTCCGGGGCGTTAGCTCCTTACGCTTTGATTTTGCGTATCGCCAGCGCCGGGGTACTCATCGGTCTGGGCGGCTATGGCTTGTGGCAGCTTTGGCGAAATCGCCAACCAACCGGCGATGAACCGAAACCGAGCGACGGCCGTTCTCCATCCGCCATTTATCTCCAATTTCTGGGGCTGACTCTGCTCAATCCGCTCACCGTCGCTTACTTTGGCGCGTTAATTTTGGGCAGCGAGCCGGGATTGCTGGCCACGGCTGTGGATCGCACAGCCTTCATCCTCGGCGCGGCGCTTTCCTCTCTTTCCTGGCAAAGTTTCATTGCCGGGGTTGGGGCGGTTGCCAATCGGCGACTCTCGCCCCGCTTTCAGGTTTATGCCAGTTTATTGGGCAATCTGGTGGTGATCGCTTTGGGGCTGCGCATTGGGGTGCAAATTGTGATGGCGGGCTGACGGCCGTTGCCGACCAAAATTTGCAATCATCCCATTTTTTGCCATACTCATGCCACATCGTAACTAAAAACCGCACATCACTTGTCCTGCCGGCTCATTCCCGCCAGCAAGATAACACATCGGCACACATGATCAAAATAGACAGCGCTGTTAAATTTTCATTCCTGTTTCCCGCAGATCGCCAGACCGCGTTCCATTATTACAGCGACCTGTATCGTCTCGTGTCCCACCTGAAATTCATCAGCATCAGCGACGCCGGCCCCAATCAAGAATTCCAGTTGTATTACCACACGATGGAATTAGGCGCTTATCACATTCATGTTTACGCCGACATTCGTCTGGAGCTAAATCCGGCTGATTTCACGATTAAGCTGTTGCCCATCAAACGGGATCCGCCCATCGAGACGGCCGTCACCCTCAATGCCACCACCACCCGCGGCTACTACGCCAGCGAAGCCATCTTCCACGAAGCGGGTGCGGAAACCCGCATCGAGTATCTGCTCACCATGCGCGCCCGCCCGCCCCGGCCCAAAGGGATGCGCTTCATGCCCAAACGGATGGTGAACAAAATCGCGCAAAACATCACCAGTCATCGCGTTAAAGAAATCGCCGAACATTTCATCGAAAGCTCCGTTGATCATTTCCCCGAATGGCGGCAAGAACGGCCCGCCCCATTTCCCGGCCAGGCGTTCCAGGGCGCCTTCGACTGACTCCACAACCTGACCATTTTCCTACCCCTGCCAGATGATTTTTTAACCGGTCAATGCTATGCTGAATGACGGACTATCGTTGTAGCCTGATTTTGTAAATCGGGCGGCGATTTTGCAAATCGCCCTACGTCTATCGAGGAGTTGCTATGAAACGCGCTGTTGTTCTATTGACCATTACCTTGAGTCTGTTATTGGCGGCGTGTGGGGGGAATACGGCCGCACCCACACCCATCCCCACCGCCGAACCAGTAGATGTCCAGGCCACCGTGGACGCGGCCGTGGCTGCCACCGCTGCCGCCGAAGCCGCCCTGCAAACCCAAATTGACGAAGCAGTCAACGAAGCCATGGACGAAGCCATGGCCGCCACGGCTGCCGCTGCCACCCCGGTTCCGGCCGAGCCGACCGGCGGCGAAGAAATGGTGGTCATGACCGAGGAAGAGTTGGCTGCTCTCATCGAAGAGACGGCAAACGAAGCCGCCGCCGCTTCCGCAGCCACTACCGACGCCACCGCCCAGGCCACCGCCGATGACGCCGTCACCAGCGAAGAAGTGGAAGAAATCATCGTCTACGTGGAAGGAACGGAGGAGCTGATCGCCCTGACGGAAGAGCTGATCGCCCTCTATTACGACCTGTACGGCGATTTGAGCACCGTCGTCCTGGATGATTTGGCCGCTATCGAAAGCGAATTAGAAACGCTCAATCAAAACCTGGAAACGATGAACGAAGCGCTGGCGGACATTGACGAAACGCTGGCCGCAGGGCTGACGCTGGCCGAAGAAACCATCACCCAACTGGAAACGGCCGCTGCCGAAGCCGCCGCCGCCGCCCAAAACATTCAGACCCAGGCGCAGACGTGGCAGGCGCAGGTGCAAGCCGAAATCGCCGCCCGCACCGCCATGATTCAAGATTTACAGCCGGTGGCGATGCCCAATAACCAGCAGGAGGCGTTGGCCCAGGCGGCCAACTACGCCAACATGGTGCGCGCCGCCCTGGAAGACAACAGCCTGTCTCAGACGGAACTGAACAACATCGCCCAAACCGGCGTGGACGCCATTGCCGGGCTGCAAGCGCGCGGCGGCCCGCAGTTGCAGGGGCTGGCCGACACCATCAATACGCTGACGATGCAGTTGGCCGGCGGCGGCATTCAGCCCGCCATCAGCAGCCTGAACGATTTATCGGGGATGATTCCCAACTTTACCCTGCCCAGCCTGCCTAACGCGCCCAACATTTCGGTTCCGTCACGGCCGTAGGCGTACAGTAATCAGTTGGTCAGTAATCAGTGTTCAGTCTGAATACTGACCAACTGAACACTGATACTACGGCGCGACAACATACCGCCACCAATTGTTGGCGATGCCCCCCGTCGTCCCCGCCGCGCGCGGCAAATGGCGCAGCCACCAGAGATGGTGATGTCGGATGTCGCCGCCGCCCCAGTCACGGCCGTCAACTTCCCGCACCAGCCCCTCAAAATCAGGGAAATTCAACCAATCATCGCACCGGCTCTGCACCCGGCGCGGATTGCCCCAATCGTAATCCCGCTCGCTGTTGGGCGCGAAGTGAACCGTGCCGCATTCCGCCTGTCCGGGATGGCTCTGCTCGTGCCGGGTGAACCGCTGCCACAAATTGGCGGCTCCCTTTTCGCGGCGGTACACATGGGCCATGATGGACTCCACCCGATGCCCCAAATTCTCCAGCATCTCCCCCGCGCCGCGCTCATAATTGAAGCCCATGATGACAAAACGGCGCTGGCAGCGGCCCACCCCATCCAGCGGCGGCGCATTGCACCAATACGCTTCCGGCCCGGCCATGATGGATTCGTAAAACCCGGCGTAGGGCGGCCCAAACAACCACACCTCGTCAATCTCACCTAGGTTGATGCGGGGGATGACGGCAAAATCAGCCAAGATTCGCGGGTAATCCGCCAAATCCGGCTGGTGGAAACCGGTGCGGGTATGCCAGCGAAACAGGAAGCTCTCCGCGTCATATTGAAAACCATCCGCTTTCATCGGCAAGCCATCCACCTCGACCCGATCCGCGATCTCGTAAACGGCCGTGCCATAGCTGGCGTAATACACGTCCTGGATGAATTGGCGCGCCAGTTCATCCGGGTCGTGCCAGCCCAACGCCTGATGCAGCTTTCGGTTTCCCTCAAAGGGGATGATGGGGTTATAGATGATGAGGAGGACGCGGCGGGGAACGGCCGTTGCCACCGCTTCCTCCCCACCCTGCCTCAACTGCCGCCACCAATTCATGCCTCAATGCTACCGCAAAAGGACGAGAGGGAAAAATGTCGCCTCTCCGCATGATTTTCATCTACAAATCCCATGACAATAAGCACTATACCTGGCCTCCAAGATGGCTTATTCTTCCAATGTGATCGGCAAATGGGCATGTAGCTGACAGGAGCTTGAAATGAGCGTCTCCAAATGGGTCGTTGTCAAGAAACAGTGGTGCGATATTCTGCAAGACGAGGCAGAGTTAATGGAACACCGGGTTTACCCGGACAGCGTCTTGCCCGACACCGAACCTTTTCGCGTCATCGCCCGCAAATGCACAGCCGCCATCAACTGCAATTTGGTTGGCTGCCAATGTAAGTGGGCCTTCACCAACGCAGATATCGATCGGTTTGCCTGACGGCAGCCAATATCGCTTCTTTTCATCTAATCTTCTCCATAAAAAAAGCCCGGCGCTCCTCCTGCCGGGCTTTTTTGCGTTTGCATACAGACAAGCTATTTTCGGCTTCTAAACAAACCAAACATGATGGCAACCACGGCCGTTAAAGCGCCCATGAGGACGGCCGTCTTCCGCGCCGGCGGTTTCATCCCCCCCAACCCCAGCGAAGCCGCCGCTTCCTGGATCGGTTGCAGCCGCTGCTCAAGCGTCACGCCAAACGCCAGCCGCATAATCGCCGCGCCCAACCGGTAACGATTCGGCTGCCGCATCTGGGTAGCCAGATCAACTGGCAGCGGCGGCCGGCCAATGGCATACGAGCGCAAATGGGTGAACTGCATCACCTCTTGACGACCGTGCGTGCGCGCATTGCCCGACTGCTTCACCCCGCCAAACGGCAACTGCGACACCGGGTAATGGGAAATGGTGTCATTGATATTCACCGAGCCAACTTCCAGCCGGTGGGCGATCCGTTTCGCCTGCCGCATATTGCGGCTCCAGACACAGGCGCTCAAGCCAAACGGGCTGTCATTCGCCAGCCACAACGCTTCCGTCTCATCCTTCACCTTCATGATGGGCATGATGGGGCCAAACGTCTCCTCACGCATCAACTTCATGCTGTGATCCACATCCACCATCACCGTCGGCTCCATGAACATCCCCTCCCGCTGGCCGCCATACGCCACCTGCGCCCCTTTCGCCAGCGCATCCTGCATGTGATCGTCAATGATATCCGCCTGGCGGGCAAACGTCAGCGGCCCCATGTTGTTTTCGTTTTCCAGGTCAGGCGAGTAGCCGATTTTCAACGCCTGGGCATGAGCCACCACTTCGGCCACAAATTCATCGTAAACCGACTCCACCACATACACCCGTTCCACCCCCATGCAGGTCTGGCCGGTGTTGTAAAACGCGCCCCACGCGCCCCACCTCGCCGCCGCCTTCACGTCGGCGTCGGCCAACACGATCATCGGGTCTTTGCCGCCCAGTTCGCAGACAAAGGGGATGAGATGTTTGGCCGTTTCCTGGGCGATTTTACGGCCGGTCGCCGTCGATCCGGTGAGGAATACCAGGTCGGGCCGGGAATCCACCACGGCCGCGCCCACCGAACCATCTCCATGTAATACCCGCACAAAGGGGGACAACTCCGGGATGCGCCGGAACAGCTTTTCGATGAGCGCCCCCGTAACCGGCGTCACTTCGGAGGGTTTGAGCATGACCGTATTCCCGGCCAGCAAGGCGGAAAGGACGGGCGACATGCACAAGTCAAACGGGTAGTTCCAGGGGCCGATGACGGCGACGACGCCGTAGGGATGGGGTTCAGTGTAGTAGCTTTTGAACATGTAGAGGCCGGGAGGCACGCGGCGGCGTTTCAGCCAGCGCGGCGCGTTTTTCAGATATTGATGGATGCGATCCACCACCATCATCACCTCAATCAGGCCATCTTGCCGACTTTTGCCGGTGTCTTCGTTGATGACGGCCGTGATCTCATCCAACGAGTCAATCATCAACGCCTGCAACTGCTTGAGGATGCGCACCCGTTCCGCCACCGGTTTGCGCCGCCACACCGCAAAATTCTGGCGCAGTTCCTTATGCGCCTGGGCGATCTCATCCGGCGCAGCCATGGCCACTTCGCCAAACTGCGCCCCCGTGGCCGGGTTAATGAAGGGTAACATTTTACTCATGGTTTTGCTTCCTCCAGAGCTAGAGGATTGAGCGAGAGCTAGAGAAACCACTCTTCCTCTAGCTCTCGCTCTCGCTCTCGCTCTTCCGTCTGAACATGATCGCCGCCGCCAGCGCCGCCGGAATCGCCAGCAGCAGCCAGGGCGCTTTTTGCTTGAGTTGGTTGGGGACGTGACGGCCGTTCGCCGAATAACCGGCCGGCGCAGGCAAAGGCTCACTCATGTCCGCCTCCGCTTTGGCTGGAATCCGGCTCATCGCCCGCTCCGCCATCGCCGTAATCGTCAGGCTGGGATTAACGCCCAAATTGGCCGGAATCACCGAGCCATCCGCCACGTACAGGCCGGGATAGTTGAACGCCTCATGGTTTATGTCAACCACGCCGCTCGTCTCGTCGGCGCCGATGCCGCACCCGCCCAAAATGTGCGCCGTTGAGGGCGTGTTCAGCATCATCTCATTGATCGGCGCCTGGGCGATGCCGTCAATCCGCGCCGCGAACGCATCCAACACCTGCCGCCCCGCCTCGATCACGGCCGGGATAGGCAAGGTCTTATACCGCTCACTCACCAACCCTTTGCGCCCCAGGGTGAACAAACTGCGCCCCCGCTTCATCCGTATCCGGTTCTCCACCGTCTGCATGATGAGCAAAATGGTGGTGTCCCGCGCCCAGTCGGGCAAGATGCGGGCTTTAAAGAAATCGTAGGGATACTCGAAAGCGTATTTGATGAAGCGGCCCAGCTGCTGCCACGGACTGTTGTCGGCGGGCAAAAGCGGCATGGAGATGTTACGGATGAAGGAGGAGCCGCGCGGGTAGCGCACCGGCTCCACGCTGGTGACATCATTCATCCAAAAGTGGGAGGTGATGGCTACGCCCTGAGAGAAATCTTCCGTCTCGTGCCGGGCAGTGACGCCGGTGAGGGCTTCGCTATTGCTGCGCACGCGACGCCCCAATTGGGCGGAGAGTTGGGGCAGAGAGCCGGTTTCATCGCGGCATTTGAGCAGCAAATCAACTGTGCCCAACACGCCGCCGGAGAGGACGACGTTGCGGGCGCGGACGCTGGCTTGCCGTTTGTAGAACCAATCGGTAGCGCGCTCATACTGGATTTGGTAACGGCCGTCTAGCTGCGGATCATGTTGGTATAACGGCCGTATCTCCACCACATTCGCCTCCGCCCGGATTTCCGCCCCATATTTTTGGGCAAAATAGAGGTAATTTTTATCCAGCGTATTCTTGGCGTTGTGCTTGCAGCCGACCATGCAGCCGCCGCAGTGGATGCAGCCGGCTCGTTCCGGTCCTTCGCCGCCAAAAAACGGGTCGGGAACCGTTTCCCCCGGCTCGCCAAAGAAAATGGCGACCGGCGTCGGCTTAAACGTATGTTCTTGTCCCAATTCTTTGGCGATGTCCAGCAAAATGTGATCGGCCGGCCACATTTTGGGATTCTCCGCCACTCCCAACATCCGGTTGGCCGTTTGGTAATGAGGTTCCAGCTCCGCCTCCCAATCGGCCAATCCCGCCCACTCCTCCGCCTGGAAAAACGGTTTTTCCGGTTTGATGTGGGTGCTGGCATAAACCAGGCTGCCGCCCCCCACCCCGCTGCCGTTGAGGATCATAATGTCATCGAAAAAGTTGATGCCCATGAACCCGAAACAGCGCAGCCCCGGCAGCCACAGATATTTGAAGATGTTCCAATTGGTTTTGGGGAAATCTGCGGCCGTGTACCGCTTCCCCCGCTCCAACACCAGCACGCTGTACCCTTTTTCTGCCAGCCGCATGGCGGAGACGCTGCCGCCAAAGCCGGAGCCAATGACGACGTAATCAAAAACTTCCTGGTTGTTCTCGTTCATATCCCCTCGCTTAGGGTTCGTTCGTACAACTTCATCCTCCCGGAGGTTCGGAACCTCCGGGAGGATTCACCAGTATAACACAGTGCGTTATAGGGATTGTACAACTGAATGAACGGGACAGCCAATGGGAAGCGGCTAAAATAAAAATCGTTTCTTATCACTCAACGTTCGCTTAAATTTTGTCCTAAAAAACGTAACTTTACCTGACGGCACAATAGAGAGCAGGGAGCAAACTGCATGACCGATGAAATAAACATTCGCGGCAACCCGGTTGGCTCCACTGTGGGTGGCGGCAAAGTGGATGCATGCAACATCGCCGGGCGCGGCATTCACGAACACCACCATTACCCAGCCGCCGAAGTCACCTTCCCTCTGCATCACCTGCCCCCGGCCAACCCCAACTTCACCGGGCGGCAAGAATTCCTGACCGCCATCCAAGCCGCCTTCCAAAATCCCCAATCGGAAATCATCCTTACCCAGGCGATTGCCGGGCTGGGCGGCGTGGGCAAAACGCAGCTGGCGCTGGCCTACGCCCACGCTCACCGGGACGCCTATGACCTGATTTGGTGGCTAGACGGCAGCGACCCGGCGCTGCTGGACACGAACCTGCGCCAACTGGGGCTGACGCTGGGGCTGGCGGTGCAAACCGCCGACGCCACTGCCGCCCGACAGATGGTGTTGGCCTGGCTGACCAGCGCCGGCAAACACACCCTGCTGGTTTACGACAATATGGACAGCGTGACGCCGCGCGACCTGCGGCTGTACCTGCCCGGCGGCGGCCATCTGCTGATAACTTCTCGCCAACCCCACTGGCCGGGGGCGCTGGAACAGGCGGCGGCGTACATGGCACGGCGGCGAAAAAGCGCGGCCGATTACCTGCGGCTGTACCGGGAACGGCGGCGGGAATTGTGGGCGCGGGCAAAGCCGCCAGACGACTATCACGCCACCAGCCTCAACAACCTGGGCGGACTGCTGCAAGCCATGGGGGATTATGAGGCGGCACGGCCGTACTACGAACGGGACCTTGCCATCTTAGAGGTAAAATTGGGGCCGGAGCATCCCAACACCCAGATCGCGCGCCGCAATTTGGAAGCGCTGTCGTCACCAGGAAAACAAACGCCCTCTTGACCGCCTAAATTATTGTTACTACAATAAATACAAATGAAGATTGAGTTTGATCCCGTCAAAAATGCCAGAAACATCACAGAACGCAATCTTCCATCGAGAGCGGAGGAATTATGAGCAAGCAACCGTTAACTGATGAAGCAGGCGGGGTACGGGAATTGACGGCCGAGGATTTCGCCCGGATGCGCCCCGCCGCCGAAGTTGTGCCGGAGGTTGTGGCCGCCTATGCCCGCTCACGCGGCCGGCCGCGCAAAGAAAGCCGCAAAATCTCTACCACATTACGCCTCGATCCGGACATTCTCACCTACTTCCGCGCTGCCGGCAAAGGGTGGCAAACGC